>NZ_SMKK01000184.1 GCF_004348425.1 Actinomadura sp. 7K507 | reverse complement strand
CTTCGGGGCGGCCTTCGGCTCGGCGGTGGCGGGGGCCGCCACCAGGACGGGTGCCGCGGCGATCGAGGCCGCGGCCACGGGGACGGTGAAAACGGTCAGGCGGCGGCGCGCACCGGCCCGCCCTCGTCGCTCTGCTCGCAAGCTTCCGACGCTCCTCGTTTCCGCGGAAGCCCGATCGCTCCCGGCGCGCACGCGCTCGACGCCCATGACTCCCCCGAAGAGTAGGCGACGTATCCGGCGAACGGGTACCCGAACGCGGCGACGGCAAGCATGTGACGAACGTGACGCATGGTGCAGATGCATCCAATACGGTACGTACGTGACGATCGCTTTTGGTTACAGTCCGTCATCGACGGTATTTTGGGACGGGCGGACTAGTTCGATCGGATGGTGTCGCAGACAAGATCGATGACCGAAAGGTATGGCCCGGCCGTGCTCGCTGACCGCCCGCATGAGTCAATTGATCCGCAAAGGGCATGGAGACCCGGCGGGGTCACGGGCACGAGCGCCATCATGGAGCGAACACGTGACCTGGACCGGCGTTTGTCCAGGCTTAGGGACCCGCTGGCTGAATTGCGCCACGTGCCACGCAACGACCTGCAAGGATTGTGGACGGAGGTTGGCCGTGGCCATTGACTTCAACGCATCGAACGGGGCGACGCTCGGTGTCGAGTGGGAGATCCAGCTCGTCGATGCGGAGACCAGGCACCTGCGGCAGGACGCACGCGAGGTGCTCGCAGCCCTGCCCTATCTCAGCGAGGACGGCGACAACCCGCGCGTCCGGCACGAGCTGATGGAGTCGACGGTCGAGGTCGTCACCGGCATCTGCGACACCGTCGGCGAGGCCAAGGCCGACCTGGCCGGCACCCTCAAGGCACTCCGCGCGGCCGCCGCCGAACGCGAGATCGAGCTCGCCTGCACGGGCACCCACCCGATCAGCGACTGGCGGGACGCGGTGATGGCGCCCATGCGGCGCTACGCCGAGCTCATCGAGGAGATGCAGTGGCTGGCCCGGCGCATCCAGACGTTCGGCGTTCACGTGCATGTCGGAGTCTCCGACGGCGCCAAGGCGATCCCGATCGTCAACGCGCTCTCGTCCTACCTTCCGCACTTCCTGGCGCTCACCGCGTCCAGCCCGTTCTGGAGCGGCAGCGACACCGGCCTCGCGTCCTGCAGGGCGGTCGTCTTCGGTCAGCTGCCGACGGCCGGTCCTCCCCACTCGTTGGACGACTGGGGAGCGTTCGAGGATTACATGGACACGCTGCTGCGTTCGGGAACGATACGGAGCATCAAGGAAGTCTGGTGGGACATCCGCCCGCACCCGGATTTCGGCACCGTCGAGATCAGGATGTTCGACGGCATCCCCACCATGCGCGAGGTCGGCATGGCGGCGGCGCTGTGCCAGAGCCTGGTCACGCTGTTCGAGCAGCAGCTAGACCGCGGCTACACCCTGCCGCGGCCGGCCGCCTGGGTGGTCCGCGACAACAAGTGGCGCGCGACCAGGTACGGGCTCGACGCCATCGTCATCACCGACGATCAGGGGAACACCGCTCCGCTCCGCGACGACCTGTACGAGCTGATCAGGGAGCTGGAGCCGGTGGCCGACCGGCTCGGCTGCGCCGAGGAGCTCAAGGTCGCCGGCGAGGTCCTGGACCACGGCGCCCCGTACGAGCGCCAGCGCGCGATCCGCGCCGAGGGCGGGACGCTGGAGAACATCGTCGACGCGGCGATCACCGAGCTCGCCGAGGACAGGTTCGTCACACTGGGGGAGGTGGCACATGCCGGAGCCTGAGGAACCGGCCGTCCCGGGGAAGCCACCCGGCGCCGTCCGCGACAGCGCGGACGGCACCGGTGACATGACGGACAAGACGATCGACGAGACCACGACGATCGATGAGACCACCGGGCGGAGACCCTCCGGCTCCGCCGTCGCGCAGGGGGCGCAGATGACGCATCCGGGACCCGGGGTGATGCCCGGCCTCGAACCACCCGCCGCCCCGGGACCCAGGGGTCCCGCGGGCCGGGACGAGCGCGGGACGACCGCCGGTGAGGCCGCGCAGGCCGCGCAGGCCGCCAAGATCGTGCCGGCGCGCGAGAACATGCCGGTGCGGGACGACCTCGCCGCCCGCGAGGCCGCGCCCGTCGGCCCGGAGGGGCCCGTCACCGGCGAGATCGTGCCGGGGCCCCCGGCCGCCGGCGCCGCCTCCGCCGGTTCGGAGGTGCTCGGCGGGGCCGTCCTGCAGCCGCAGCTCGACGCGTTCCTGGCCGGGCACGAGGACGAGCTGATCGCGTTCCGCCGCGACCTGCACATGCACCCCGAGCTGGGCTACTCCGAGCACCGCACGACCGGCAAGCTCGCCGAGCGGCTCCGCGAGGCGGGCCTGGAGCCGGTGATCCTGCCGCGCGGCACCGGCCTGTTCTGCGACATCGGGCCCGCCGACGGCACCACGGTCGCGCTGCGGGCCGACATCGACGCGCTCCCGCTGGAGGACGAGAAGGAGGGCGTCTCCTACCGCTCGACCGTCCCCGGCGTCGCGCACGCGTGCGGTCACGACGTCCACACCGTGATGGTGCTGGGCGCGGGCCTGTTCCTCGCGCAGCAGGCCGAGGCCGGGCTGCTGCCCGGACGGGTGCGCCTGCTCTTCCAGCCCGCCGAGGAGACGCCTGGCGGCGCTCTGGACGTGATGGCCGCCGGCGGCATCGCCGGCGTCGACCGCGCGTTCGCCCTGCACTGCGACCCCCGTATCGAGGTCGGCCAGCTCGGGCTGCGCACCGGCCCGATCACCGCGGCCTGCGACAAGGTGTACGTGAAGGTGACCGGCCCCGGCGGGCACACCGCCCGGCCGCACCTGACCGCCGACCTCGTGTACGCCCTCGCCAAGATCGTCACCGAGCTGCCGTCCGCGCTGTCGCGGCGCGTCGACCCGCGCTCCAGCCTGTCGCTGGTGTGGGGACGGGTCTCGGCCGGCTCGGTCGCCAACGCCATCCCCGACGACGGGATCGCCGAGGGCACCGTCCGCTGCCTGGACGACGAGGCGTGGCACCGCGCCCCGGAGATGATGAAGTCGCTGCTGCAGTCGGTCGCCGCCGCCTACGACGTGGAGGCGTCCCTCGAATACGTCCGGGGCGTCCCGCCGACCGTGAACGAGGCGACCAGCGTGCAGATGTTCCGCGACGCCGCCGCGCAGGTCATCGACGAGGAGGGCGTGGTGCCCACCCCGCAGAGCCTCGGCGGCGAGGACTTCGGCTGGTACCTGGAGTCGATCCCCGGCGCGCTGGCGCGGCTCGGCGTCCGCACCCCCGGATCGTCCGGCGAGTACGACCTGCACCGCGGCGACTTCGACGTCGACGAGCGCTGCGTGGCGGTCGGCGTGCGGGTGCTCAGCGCGACCGCGCTGACCGCGCTGTGGGAGGGCGGCCGTCCCGGCGACACCGAGCCGATCGAGGGCGCCGCGCTGGCGTAGGCCCCCTCGCCGCGGGGTCCTCGTCCCGCCCCTTGGCCGCCGCCTTGGCCGCCCCTTGGCCGCCCCCGTCGTGTCCCAGGCGTCCCTTCCGTCTCCCGAGTACCTCGGCGAGGTGGGTCCGTGCGCGCCGACCTGCGTGTTGACCAGTGGCGATATGCCTACGCATTGGTAACGGACCTGTTGCGAATCAGTGCACGCGGGAAGTTTGCCCGCTTTAGCGAGGTAGCGTCCGATCGATTTCGGTGGCCGGTCCGGCCGCCGAACCGTTGGTGGGGAACGGAAGGAGCGCTACCTTGCGCCGTGGACTGAAGATTTCCCTCGTCACCGTGGCGAGTGCGGCGCTGACGCTCGCCGCCTCCGGGTGCGGCGGCCAGGAGGCGGACACCGGCGGCGGCGGCGACAGCGAGACCATGAAGGTCGGACTCGCCTACGACATCGGCGGCCGCGGTGACCAGTCGTTCAACGACTCGGCCGCCCGCGGGCTCGACCGGGCCAAGAAGGAACTGGGCGTCGAGACCGAAGAGATCTCGGCCAAGCCCGACGAGTCCGACGCCGACAAGGAGTCGCGCCTGCGGCTGATGGCGAACCAGGGCGTCAACCCGATCATGGGCATCGGGTTCGCCTACACCGCCGCGGTCAACAAGGTCGCCAAGGAGTTCCCGGACACCAAGTTCCTGGTCGTCGACGCCGACGGCTGCAAGGTCGAGGGCCCGAACGTCGCCGCGGCGTGCTTCGCCGAGGCGGAGGGCTCCTACCTGGTCGGCGCCGCCGCCGCGCTGAAGTCCGAGACCGGCAAGATCGGATTCATCGGCGGCGTCAACGTCCCGCTGATCCAGCGATTCCAGGCCGGCTACGAGGCGGGCGCGAAGAAGGCCAAGTCCGACATCGAGATCCTCCCGGCCAAGTACCTGACCCAGCCGCCGAACTTCAACGGCTTCCAGGACACCAGCCTCGGCAACGAGGCCGCCAAGGGCCAGCTCGACCAGGACGCCGACGTCATCTACCACGCCGCCGGCGCGGCCGGAATCGGCGTCATCAAGACCGTCGGCGCGGCCGGCAAGTGGGTCATCGGCGTCGACTCCGACCAGTACAACCAGCCCGCCGTCGCCGGCGTGAAGGACCAGATCCTCACGTCCATGGTGAAGAACGTGGACGTGGCGGTCTTCGACTTCATCAAGAGCGTCAACGACGACCAGTTCAAGGCCGGTTCGAAGGTGTACGACCTGAAGAGCGGCGGCATCAGCTACTCCACGTCCGGCGGCAACGTCGACGACATCAAGGACCAGCTGGAGAAGCTGAAGGCCCAGATCATCTCAGGCGAGATCAAGGTGCCGGAGAAGCCCTGACACGGGAGCCGGAACGCGTCCGCACGGTAGCGTCACGGCCGGTTCCGGCCGTGACGTAACCGCGCACCGGATGTCACCTCCTCGGTGGTCTCCGGTGCGCGGGCCGCGTCCCGCCGGACTTTCCTGCAGTTCGTCCGCAACACGCCGCCTCGCCGGTGCGCGGCTTTCCGTGGCGTCCCAACGGCGCGTCCGAAGGGCGGGGCGCCGGCGATCGGAGGGAGGGGCACCCGTGCCCGACCAGGTGCCGGCCGTGCGGCTGACATCGATCACCAAGCGGTTCCCCGGGGTGGTGGCCAACCGCGACATCAACCTCGCCATCGAGCGCGGTGAGGTGCACGCGCTCTGCGGCGAGAACGGCGCCGGCAAGTCCACGCTGATGAAGATCCTCTACGGGATGCAGCGGCCGGACGAGGGCACCATCGAGGTCGAGGGCGAGCAGGTCTCCTTCCGCACCCCGGCCGACGCGATCGGCCGCGGCATCGGCATGGTCCACCAGCACTTCAAGCTGGCCGACAACCTCACCGTCCTGGAGAACGTCGTCCTCGGCGCCGAGCCCCGCGGCAAGGGGTGGCGCCGCGGCCGCATCGACTTCGCCGCCGCCCGCGCGAAGATCAGCGAGATGTCGCGGGCGTACGGGCTGCGCGTCGACCCCGACGTGCTGGTCGAGAAGCTCGGCGTCGGCGAGCGCCAGCGCGTGGAGATCCTCAAGGTGCTCTACCGGGGCGCCCGCGTGCTGATCCTGGACGAGCCGACCGCGGTACTCGTCCCGCAGGAGGTCGACGAGCTGTTCGGCAACCTGCGGGAACTGCGCGCCGAGGGCCTGACCGTGCTGTTCATCTCGCACAAGCTCGACGAGGTGCTGGCCGTCGCCGACCGGATCTCGGTGATCCGGCGCGGCACCACCGTCGCGACCGGGCTCGACCCCGCGGAGGTCACGTCCCGGCGGCTGGCCGAGCTGATGGTCGGGTCGCAGCTGCCGACCCCGGAGCTGCGGGAGTCGACCGTCACCGAGGACGTCCAGCTGGCGGTCGGCGGGCTGACCGTGCTCACCCCCGAGGGCCGTCCCGTGGTGGACGACGTGTCGCTGCGCATCCGCCGCGGCGAGATCGTCGGGCTGGCGGGCGTCGAGGGCAACGGGCAGACCGAGCTCATCGAGGCGATCATGGGGCTCCAGTCCGCGGACGCCGGGTCGATCGACTACGGCGGCGAGGACATCACCCACTGGAGCACCCGCCGCCGCCGCGAGGCCGGCATCTCCTACATTCCCGAGGACCGGCACCGCTACGGGCTCATCCTGGAGGGGACGCTCTGGGAGAACCGGATGCTGGGCCACCAGACCGAGCGCCCGAACGTCCGCGGCCCGTGGACCGACCGGCGCGGCGCCCGCCGCGACACCACCCGGATCGTCCAGGAGTACGACGTGCGGACCCCCGGGATCGAGGTGCCCGCCGCGGCCCTGTCGGGCGGGAACCAGCAGAAGCTCATCGTCGGCCGGGAGATGTCCGGCGAACCGCACCTGCTGATCGCCGCGCACCCCACCCGCGGCATCGACGTCGGCGCCCAGGCCGCCATCTGGGACTACCTGCGGCAGGCCCGCGCCGACGGGCTGGCCGTGCTGCTGATCAGCGCAGACCTTGAGGAACTCATCGGAATGTCCGACACCCTGCACGTGATCCTGCGGGGACGGCTGGTCGCGGAGGTCGACCCGCAGACCGTCACCCCGGAGGAACTCGGCTCCGCCATGACCGGCGCCGGAGACCCGTCATGAGCCCCCCGAAGGACGCCGACCCGAACGAGGACGAGCCGACCGGGGACGACTCGACCGGGGGCGAGCAGAACGACCGGTCCGGCCCGTCCGGCGAGCCCCCGGGCTCGGAGCAGGCGAAGCCGGAGCCGTCTGACGCGGAGCCGTCTGACGCGGAATCGTCCGGACCCGACCTCGCGAAGTCCGGCTCCGGCGACGGGCCGTCCGGGGGCGGCGGTGCCGGGCCCGAGCCGGTGCCGGCGTGGAAGGCGATCATGCGGGGGCTCGGGCCGACCGGCCTGGGGCTGAAGATCGGGGCGCCGGTGCTGGCGCTGCTGATCTCCCTCGTCATCACGATGATCCTGCTGCGGGTCACCGGCGCCGACCCGTTCAGCTCGATCCAGGCCATGATCGACTACGGGACCACCGACAACTCGATCGTCGACATCATCAACCGCGCCACCCGCTACTACCTGTCCGCGGTCGCGGTGGCGATCGGGTTCCGGATGGCGCTGCTGAACATCGGCGTGGACGGCCAGTACCGGCTCGCCGCGTTCATGGCCGCGGTGGTCGGCGGCGCGGTGACGCTGCCCGCGCCGTTCGGCCAGATGCTGGTGATCGTCGCGGCGATGGCGGTCGGCGGGCTCTGGGCCGCGATCGCCGGGGTGCTGAAGGTGACCCGCGGGGTCAGCGAGGTGCTCTCCACGATCATGCTGAACGCGATCGCGACCGGCCTGATCGCCTACCTGCTGCACGACGACCGGCTCGCCGAGGTCCGGCCGGACAGCAACAACATCGCGACCCCGCAGATCCCCGAGTCGGGACGGGTCGGGCCGCTGAACGGCTTCCTGTCCTCGATCGGGCTCGACCTGCCGAGCCAGATGTACGGGCTGCTGCCGCTCGCGATCATCGTCGGGATCGTGTTCTGGGTCGTCATCAACCGCACCAGGTTCGGGTTCGACCTGAAGGTGTCGGGGCTGTCCCAGTCCGCCGCGCGGGCCAGCGGCGTCAACGCCCGCCGGATGATCGTCTACACGATGCTGGCGTCCGGCATGGTGGCCGGCCTGATCGGCATGCCGGAGCTGCTCGGCGCGTCCTACGAGTACTCGCTGAACTTCCCGGCGGGGCTCGGCTTCACCGGCATCACGATCGCGCTGCTCGGCCGCAACCATCCGGTCGGGATCGCGCTCGCCGCGCTGCTGTTCGCGTTCCTCGACCAGACCTCCGACGTGCTCCAGTCGGTCGACGTCCCGAAGGAGATCGTCAGCGTCATGCAGGGCGTGGTCGTGCTGACCGTCGTGATCGTGTACGAACTCGTCCGGCGCTGGGAGATCGCCGTGCAGCAACGGGCCGTGGCCACCGAGCTGGCCACCGGCCATGACCTTGCCCGCACGTCCACGGGGAGCCGTTCATGAGCGCCGCGACCGAGGCGGTGGCCGCGAAGCCGCCCGCGAACGGCAGGCGCCGCCGGCTGCGCTGGCCGCACTACCTGCTGATCGCCTCCGGGCTGCTGGTGCTGCTGTCCCTGGTCCGCGTGATCGACGACGCCGACTCGGTGACGTCCAGCGGGACGGTCAGCGCCGCGCTCCGCCTCGCCGTGCCGATCTTCCTGGCCGGTCTCGGCGGGCTGTGGTCGGAGCGGTCCGGCGTGATCAACATCGGTCTCGAGGGCATGATGATCCTCGGGACCTGGACGGGTGCGTGGGCCGGCTACCAGTGGGGTCCGTGGATCGGGGTGGCGGCCGGGATCCTCGGCGGCGCCCTCGGCGGCCTGCTGCACGCCATCGCGACCGTGTCGTTCGGCGTGGACCACATCGTGTCCGGTGTCGCGATCAACATCCTGGGGCTCGGGCTCACCCAGTTCCTCGCCGGGCTGATCTTCGACACCGGGGAGGCGAAGGCCCTCGGCGGCGGCCCCCGGCAGTCCCCGACGGTCGATCCGATCATGACGTTGACGATGCCGGTGCTGTCCGGCGGCAAGATAGGGGGCTGGCACAGCCCGGACTGGCTGGGGTCGCTGGAGGGGCACCACTGGTTCCTGGTCTCCGACCTCGCGGGCATCCTGCGCGGGCTGACCAGCGGCATGTCGCTGCTGACGCTCCTGGCGCTGCTGCTGGTGCCGCTCAGCTTCCTGATCCTGTGGCGGACGCCGTTCGGGCTGCGGATCCGCTCCTGCGGCGAGGACCCGTACGCCGCCGAGTCGCTCGGCGTGAAGGTGTACCGGATGAAGTACGCCGCCGTGATCATCTCGGGTGGGTTCTCCGGTCTGGCCGGGGCGTTCCTCGTCACCGTCGCCGCCCCTCTCTACCAGGACGGCCAGACCAACGGCCGCGGCTTCATCGGCCTCGCCGCCATGATCTTCGGCAACTGGCGTCCCGGAGGTCTCACCGCGGGCTCGCTGCTGTTCGGCTACACCGACGCGATGAACGTGCGCGGCGGGGGAGAGGCCGTCCACGCGCTGCTGCTGTTCGTGGCGATCCTGCTCATCGGCGCCGCGATCTGGCAGGCGATGCGGGCGGGCAAGCTGCGTCCGCACGCCATCACCGACGCGGCTCGCCGCGAGGTCCGCACCGCCTACATCGGTTCCGCCCTGGCGCTGGTGGCGGCCGCCGGGCTGCTCGTCTGGTTCATGCTGAGCGACATCGTCCCGGGCCAGCTGGTCTCGTTCACGCCGCACCTGACGACCCTGCTGGTTCTGGCGCTGGCCAGCCAGCGGCTCCGCATGCCCGCCGCCAACGGCCTCAAGTACCGGCGCGGTGAGGCACGATAGCCCGTCCCCCTTTCCGGGGTTTGGGGGTTCGTCCGCCCAGAAAGGTACGGTGCATGGAGATCGACTGGCCCGCCCTGCGCGACGCCGCGCGGGAGGCGATGACGCGCGCGTACTGCCCGTACTCCGATTTCCCGGTGGGCGCCGCCGCACTGGTGGACGACGGCCGCGTCATCACCGGATGCAACGTCGAGAACGCCTCGTACGGGGTCGGGCTCTGCGCGGAGTGCGCGATCGTGTCGGCGCTGCACGGTCCGGGCAAGTCGGAACGGCCGCGCCTGGTCGCGCTGTCGGTCGTCGATCGGCACGGCAACCCGCTGATGCCGTGCGGGCGCTGCCGCCAGCTCCTCTGGGAGCACGGCGGCGCCCCCATGCTGCTGGAGACGACCCGGGGCATCCTGCCCATGTCGGACGTCCTCCCGGACGCCTTCGGCCCCGACGACCTGATCGAAAGAGCCTGAGAGGGGACGCTGTGGACGCCATCGACGTCATCCGCGCCAAGCGGGACGGCGGGTCCCTGACCCCCGGCCAGATCGACTGGGCCGTCGACGCCTACACCCGCGGCACGATCGCCGAGGAGCAGATGTCGGCGCTCGCGATGGCGATCCTGCTGAACGGCATGACCCGTCCCGAGGTGGCCCGCTGGACGGAGGCGATGATCCGGTCCGGCGAGCGCATGGACTGGTCGGCGCTGGACCGTCCGACCACCGACAAGCACTCCACCGGCGGCGTCGGCGACAAGATCACCCTGCCGCTGGCGCCGGTCGTGGCGGCGTGCGGCGCCGCCGTCCCGCAACTGTCCGGCCGCGGGCTCGGCCACACCGGCGGCACGCTCGACAAGCTGGAGTCGATCCCGGGCTGGCGGGCGTCGCTGTCGAACGCCGAGATGCTGGACGTGCTGCGCTCCGCCGGGGCGGTGGTCTGCGCGGCGGGCAGCGGCCTGGCCCCCGCCGACCGCAAGCTCTACGCGCTGCGCGACGTGACGGGGACGGTCGAGTCGATCCCGCTGATCGCGTCCTCGATCATGTCGAAGAAGATCGCCGAGGGGACGGGCGCGCTCGTCCTGGACGTCAAGGTCGGCTCCGGCGCGTTCATGAAGACGGTCGAGAACGCCCGCGAACTCGCCGAGACGATGGTCGCGATCGGCACCGACCACGGCCTGCGCACCGTCGCGCTTCTCACCGCGATGGACCGCCCCCTGGGCGACGCGGTCGGCAACGCCGTCGAAGTGGCCGAGTCGGTCGAGGTCCTGGCGGGCGGCGGCCCGTCCGACGTGGTCGAGCTGACGCTGACCCTGGCCCGCGAGATGCTCGCGTCCGCCGGCCTGTCCGCCAAGGACCCGGCCGATGCGCTCAAGGACGGCTCCGCCATGGACGTCTGGCGCCGCATGATCACCGCCCAGGGCGGCGACCCCGACGCGCCGCTCCCGGCGGCCCGCGAGACCCACACGGTCACGGCCCCGACGTCGGGTGTCCTGACCCGCCTGGACGCCTACGGGGTCGGCGTGGCCGCATGGCGCCTGGGCGCGGGCCGCGCCCGCAAGGAGGACCCGGTCTCGTCCGGCGCGGGCATCGTCTGCCACGCCAAGCCAGGCGAGGCGGTCACGGAAGGCCAGCCGCTCCTCACCCTCCATACCGACGACGAGACCCGCCTGCCCCGGGCCCTGGAGTCCCTCGACGGCGCCTACGAGATCGGCGGCACCCCGGACCTCCACCCCCTGATCATCGACCGCGTCACGGCGTGAGGATGTAGCGGACGGCGGGGTCGCCGTTCCAGGCATCGGCCACCGATCGCAGCGGCAGGCTGGTGAACGCCGCGTCGAAGCCCGCCCCGGGCGCGGCGGCGAGCAACTCGCCCGCACCGGCCAGGAGTTCTCCGACCGCCACGCTGCCGATGCCGCTTCCGATCAGTTCAAGACCCGTGCTGCGCAGCATGTCACCGCGGACAGGGATCTCGTCCCCCGCCGCAGTGCCGAGTTGCACGTAGCGCAGGCGCGGCTCGCCCGCCGGGGAGCCGCGGTCCCCGGTCGCGGCCTTCAGGACGCGGAGGGCGGGCTCTCCCCAGACGAAGTCGAGCACGACGTCGACCCCTTCGTCGAACCGCTCGCGCAGCGCCTTGTCCGCGTCGTCGTTCAGGGCGATGCCCACGTCCGCGCCCAGACGCTTCAGCCTCTCCTGGTTGCGGCCGACCGCGATGACCTTGCCCGCACCGAGATGCCGGGCGGTCTGGACCGCCATTCCGCCCGCTGCGCCCGTCGCGCCGACGACCAGCACCGTCTCGCCGGCCTGGAGCCCGGCCCGCCGCGTCAGCGCGATCCAGGACGCGAGCCCGCCCGAGGCGACGGCCGCCGCGCGGTCGCTGGGCAGCTTTTCGGGAACCGGCACCATCATGTCGCCGGAGACGAGCGACTTGTCCGCCATGGATCCGAACGGAGCCTTCGGGAACAGGAAGTAGACGCGGCGGCCCGTCCCGTCGACTCCCACGCCGTCCACACCCGGCACGAATCCGGCGGACGCGCCGCTCGCGTAGTGCTTCCCGGAGGCCAGGCCCCTCACGATCGGGCTGAGCGCGGCGGCGTGCACCGCGACCACGGCCTCGCCGTCACCGGGCTCCGGCTCGCGGAAATCCTGGAACGACGGCGGAGCGCCGAATGAGTTCACGACCGCGGCTTTCATGCTGCTTGCCTCCAAGAAATGTTTCCGGGTCTTCTCGCTGAGACCCGCCATTCCTGAGCGTAGACAGCACAGGCCGTACGAACTATGCTCGAAAGTCGCGGTTTTGTTCGCGATCGTCCGGAGGGTGTGCATGGACCCCCTCTCCGAGGTCCTCTCCCTGCTGAAGCCCCACAGCTACATCACCGCGGGCTTCGACGCCGGCGGCGCATGGGCGCTCACGCTCGACGACCTCGCCGGCCGCATCAAGTGCTACGCCATCACCCAAGGCACCTGCCGGCTGGCGGTGGAGGGCATCGACGCGCCGGTGCGGCTCCAGGCGGGCGACTGCTTCGTCCTGCCCAGCGGAAGGCCCGTGACCATCGGCAGCGACCTGGACGCCGAGCCGAAACGGGCGAGCGAGGTGCTCGACCCGAACCGCAGCGGCGAGATCGTCACCTACAACGGCGGCGGCGACGTGTTCATGGTCGGCAGTCGCTTCGAGGTGAGCAGCCCCCACGCCGAGGTGCTCCTGCGGACGCTGCCGCCCCTCATGCGGGTCCGGACCTCGGGCGACCGCGCCCGGCTGAGGTGGTCCATCGAGCTCATGATGGAGGAGCTGCGCGAGGGCCGGCCGGGCTCGTCGCTGGTGGCGCAGCAACTCGCGCACATGATGCTGGTGCACGCGCTCCGCCTGTACCTGGACGAGGGCTCCCGCGACGGCGTCGGATGGTTCGCCGCCCTCGCCGATCCGCAACTGAGCGCGGTGCTCGGAGCGATGCACGCGGATCCGGCGTTCCCCTGGACGGTGCAGGAACTCGCCGCGCGGGCCGACATGTCGCGATCGGCCTTCGCCGAACGCTTCCGCGGACGCACCGGGGAGACGCCTATCGCGTACCTCACGCGCTGGAGGATGATGCTGGCGGGAGAACGCCTCGTCCACGGCGACGACACGCTGGCGCGAATAGCGGGCTCGCTCGGCTACGAATCCGAGCACGCGTTCAACACTGCGTTCAAGCGCGTCATGGGCACCTCGCCGAGGCGATACGCGCGGGCTGGATTCGAGGCCGCCGGCTCACACGGCCTGGCGGACGGTCACGGCTGAAAGGCCTTGGAACCAATCGACGGGTGCGAGGATCGGGGCAGCCGACCCTGAGGTAGGACCACGCATGGCGACGCCGCGGCGAACGCGGCGGGGATCTCGCTGGTCTCCCGGACGCGCGCCGAGTTCGCCGCGCTGTTCGGCGCCGCCACGCTGCTGGAACCGGGCGCGGTGCCGATCGCGACATGGCGTCCGGACACGCCCCCGGCCGACCCGCACGAGGCGTACTACTACGCCGGCCTCGCGCGCAAGGACTGACTGCCGCTCGACCATGCCGGACTCCGGCTGACCGGGTCTGCTTAATTTGTCAGGTAGGCCGACTACCTTCGCTCCATGGACGATTACGCGGTCCCGATCCTGCCCAGCCGGAACCTGAACGAGACGCTCGATTTCTATGCACGGTTGGGCTTTGAGTTGCGTGGTGTCCCACCGGAACAGTTCGGCTACCTCATCGTGTGCCGGGGAACGGTCGAACTGCACTTCTTCCAGGACCCCGACGTGGACCCGCTGACCACCTCCAGCGGTTGCTACGTCCACGTCCGGGACGCGGACGCCCTGCACCACACGTGGGACGAGATCGGCGTGCCGGCCGACCGTGCCACGGGCAGCCGGCTGGAACCACCCCGCGACACCGACTACGGAATGCGTGAGTTCGCCCTCATCGATCGCAGCGGCAATCTCCTGCGCATAGGCAGCCTGCTACCGTCCACATCCCCGGCGGACGGCGATTAGCCCCGCGTTCGGGTCTTCGGAGACGCGGGACGTGCCGGGGTCATACCTCCGGGGGAACGGTTCGGCCTGTGCGGGGGAGGGCGGCGGGCAGTGCCTGGTCGGAGCATTGGGGTGGCCGGGCCGCTCGGGCCCGTCCGCCGACCGAACGGGAGCCCCCAATGCCCAGAACCATCAAGATCGGCGTCGTGATCGTTGCGGCCATCGCCGTGATGGCCGCGCCGGTCGCGGCGGAGACGACCTCCCCGGCGACGCCGGAGGCCAAGACGGCGCGCGTGTCCGGGTCCGCGGAGATCCGCCTCACCTACTGGCCCGACCAGGACATCCGAGCCTTCACCTTCAACGCGAAGGCCGTCCCGTACTCGGCGCCCAAGCCGGGCGCTCCCGACGGGCTGCCCACCGACGCCCGCGGAATCGTGAAGATCTATCACCACTCCCCGGGCGAGGGATGGACCGTACGTTCGGAGGCCAAGGTCGATTGCCTGTTGACCAGCCCCGGCAACGCCACCCTGACCGCGGTCGTCACCAAGGCGGACGAACCGATCAAGGACCAGATCGGCAAGCGGCTCGGCTTCAGCGTCCACGACGGCGGCCCCGGCGGCAGGCATGACCGCATGGGGTTCTCCTGGTCGGTGGCCAACGGCGTCGAGAACGGAGAGGGTGGCTGGGAGGAGGGCAAGGTCGGCACCTGCATGGGCCCTGCGGCCTTCGCGCCCGTCACCAAGGGCGCCTACAACGTCAGGCACGCCGACCTGCTGCCGGCCCCCACGGGCTGACCGCCGCACCGGCCGCGACCGTGGCGGCGACGCCGCCCGGTCGCGTCAGGTCTTCCGGGATCCGCCGATCACAGGTCGTCCGGCGGGCGGTGCACCTGCCGTCGCTGGTCGGCGTCGAGGTACCGGTAGACCGCCGTGCTGCTCATGCCGAGAATGGCGGCGATGCCGGAGACGGTGTGCAGGCGTTCGCCGTCCCTGCCGCGCTCCTCGAACAGCCGCCGGACCTGTGCGGCGGCAATCCGTGACTCCTTGGCGGCAAAGTACGAATCGCACTGCGGCCTGTACAGCAGCACCACGCCGAGGACCGACGCGACCAGCGCGACGACATAGACGGCCAGGCCCTCGGCGCTCTGTGCCCAGAAGATTTGTCCGATGGCCAGCACGGGGACCAACCACGGCGTCGCCGCCCTGGCACTACGTCCACCGACGACGCCCCAGAGGACGATCGCCCCGTAGAAGATGGACACGACGGGCGCATCGGTCGCCTCCGCCAGGGCCCCGGATTGACCATCGCCCGAGTACTCGACGAAACCGTAGGCCACGGCCGATAGGCCGAGCAGGGCGACAGCGGCCTTGAACACGACAGGTCGGCGTGCGCGGCCGCCGGTCCTCGAATCATCGAAGTGGCCGGGGTCGGAAGACGGGCGGGTCACCGGCATTCTCCTCTGACAGCGAACGTGGCCACCGGCGTCCGACAGGTCGCACACCCATTCGGCAAGGCCCGGCTCACATGCTGGGACGTCGCACACGACCGCGCGGTTCCCGCGAACTCCCCGCTCCGCCTCTGCCTTCAGTGGAGGCCGCGCTTGGCAGAGGGCAAGGTCGGCACCTGCATGGGCCCTGCGGCCTTCGCGCCCGTCACCAAGGGCGGCTACAAAGTCAGGCACGCCGACCTGCTGCCCGCCCCGCAGGGCTGGTCACCGGTCCCGGCGCGGCAAGCCCGCGGGATGTTCGGCGTAGCGGTCGCCGGCGAACCGTTTCAGTGCGGCCCGGAGTTCGGGGAGTTCCCGCCTGCCGGTGACGAGCCAGGGCTTGCACACGAGGTCGCCGCCCTGACCTTCGCGGCCCGCGGACGAACTGTTCCACTCCCCGCCGTACCAGACGACGATTCTGGTGCGCCGCCGGTCGCCGACCATGCCGACCCGATCAAGGACGTCCCAGTCGACCGCACGCCGCTGTCGCAGCCGGTACGGCGCGGATCCGGGATCGAACGTGAGGCCGGTGGAATCAAGGGTGAACGTGGCGAGGCGGAACGACAGCGCAGCCTTGGTGAACACGGCACCGAGTCCCAGACCGCACACCATGAGGAAGATCGCGAGCCCCGACCAGTTGGCGGTGTACGAGCCGCTGGCCAGGAGGCCGGCTAGGGTCATCAACCCCAGCACGACGGGGATCGCCAACCCGATCGCACAGCTCTTGACCACGCTCGTGATCCTGTTCTCCGTGAAGGTCACCGTGTAGGCCGGTGGCGGGGTGATGGCCCTGGGGGCGTCGAAGGCGAGGTGCGTTGTCGTGCCGGGCGGCCGTGCCCCCCCGCCTTGGACCGGTTCCGTACCGGGCAGCGGCGCGGTCTGGACTCGGGCCGCCGCACGCCGCTCGGTGACCATCGTGGTGACCTCGGGCGGGAGCCACCGCGTGCCGTCCAGCGCGGGTTCGGCGAGCCGGTCGAGGATATCGCCGACGCCGGGCCGATCGCGAGGGTCCTTGGCCAGGCAGGCGCCGGCCAGGTCCGCGAGTGAGGCGGGCACGCCGGTCAGGTCGGGTTCGTCGTGGACGATGCGGTAGATGACCGCGGTGGGCGAGCCGACCCCGAACGGCGTGCGGCCGACCGCCGCGAACGCCAGTACGACACCGAGCGAGAACACGTCGCTGGGCGGCCCGACCACACCCCCGCGCGCCTGCTCGGGCGACATGAACGACGCCGTTCCCACCACCGCCCGGGTAACGGTGTGGGACGTCGCGTCCAGCGCTCGGGCGATACCGAAATCGATGACGCGGGGACCATCGTCGGCCAGGATCACATTGGACGGCTTGAGATCGCGGTGCACGAGTTCGCAGTCATGGATGGCGGCAAGTCCCTCAGCCAGACCCGCCCCCAGCTTCGCGGTCGCCTCCGGTGGCAGCGGCCCGTGCCGCTTGACGGCCTCATGCAGCGACGGACCGGGAACGTAGGCGGTGACCAGCCACGGCGGATCGGCGTCGGTGTCGGCGTCGACCACCTGCGCGGCGTAGAACCCGCCGACCCGGCGAACCGCCTCCACCTCCAGGGCGAACCGCCGCCGGAACTCCCGGGCCTCGGCCAGTTCCGGGCGCACCACTTTCACGGCGACCGGCCGCCCTCCTCGCGAACGCCCCAGGAACACCTGCCCCATTCCGCCGCCGCCGAGCCGGTGCTCCAGCCGGTATGGCCCCACGTCACGCGGATCACCCGGCTGCAGCTGCTTCATGCGGCAGAATCCCCTCGGACGGCCATCCGTGCCCGATCAACCTGTCAATAGAGTCCCAGGGTACGGCCACCTGCGACAGCGTCTCGATGCACACAATCCGGCAGGCCGCGCGGCGGGGCGCGGAACGCGTGGCCCCCGGGCCGGGTGCGGAGTGCCTCGAGGAATGCCTCCGCGACATGCCGAAACGCTCGGCCTGACTTACGAGCCCCCGAAGTGGGCGCTCACCGGCTCCCGGCCAGAAACCCGAAGAACCACCCGAACGCCATGCACGCCCCGCCGAACAAGACGAGGTCGGCCGCGATGGAGCCCAGATCACCCGCGGTCATGTGCCCGCCAATTCACGGATGAGCACTTCAACGGCCCGGTGGACGTCCCGCGCGGGACCGATCGGCCGCCCGTCGTGCCAGGTGAACCACCATGCCGACCGGACGTAGTCGCACCCGACCTCGACCAGCCGCCCCGCCCCGCCGACCCCGACGACACTCACCCAGGCCACGCCGCGCCGCTCGACCATTCCGCACGCCAGTTCCCGCCGCGCCTGGACGGCGTCCCGCAGCGCATTCAGGTGCAAACGCCTTGCGTTGGACGGCGTAGCCTGCTCGGCCGTGTCCGCATGCCCGTCGAATCGCATGCCCATAAAGCACACCTCTTTCCATGGGAACGGCGCGGCCGGTGGGCCCGGGGGGACGTCCACCGGCCGCGCCGCGCTTCAAGGACGATGGCGGACGCGCCACCGCCGATTCACCGGTTCCTGACCTGCGCCTTCTCGGCCTGCCGGAGCAGCGCGGCCCGCAGCAGCGGTGCGGTGGGGAACATCAGCGTCGGCTCGACGCCCACGCGGGGGTCATGCAAGCTCGCGACCCATTCACCGAGCCGCCCGTCCTGCTTAACGGCCCGCCAGATCCGCCACCCGCCGAAGTCGGCCCGAAGCCGCCCCAGCTCCCGCTCATCCACCTGCACTTGCGTGTTCATCGAGTTCCCTTTGACTCGGCCCCGCTCGCCATTTCGTGTGACCACCCTCACACGTTCGACTACGCTTAGGAATCGACCGAGCACTACCGGCAATGCACCGCAGTCAAGATCATTCGCACCCGCCATGTGGGTGCAGCCCCCTGGAGGTCGTGATGCCCGCCCGATCCGAGCCCTACGACGGACCCGCCATCGTCACCTTCGCGAAGGAACTCGAATGGCGCCGAACGCAGGTCGGTCTCAGCAAGAAGGACCTCGCAGAAAAACTCGGCTTCGCCGACTCGTATGTCGGCCAGGTCGAGTTGCGCAAGAACCTCCCGTCCGAGGAATTCGCCGCCGCGCTCGACACTTTCTTCCAGGTGGACGGCCTGTTCTGCCGCCTATGGGAGCGAATCAACGAAACGCGACACCTCGGCATCCTGCCCCCAGGATTCCCGGAGTACCTCGGTTATGAGGAGAAGGCCAACCACATCCGCGTCTTCAGTGCCAACCTGGTCAGCGGACTCTTCCAGGCGGAGGCCTATGCAACCACGATCATCAATACGATCATGGGCTCCGGCGCAGAGAAGCTGGTCGCCGAGCGCATGGAACGGAAGTCGATCTTCGAGAGGGAGGACCCGCCGCACACCTTCCTTGTATTGGACGAGAGTGTCATCCGCCGAAACGTGGGCGGCAAGGAAGTCATGCATGACCAACTCGCCTATCTGCTGGAAGTGGGACGACGCGAAAGAAGTCAACTGCAGATCGTCCCGCACGATGCGGGATATCACGCTGGTCTGGCGGGGAGCTTTATCCTTCTCGGCTTCGAAGATGGGCCGGATGTCGCCTACACCGAGTCTTCGGGCGAGGGAATGCTGCTGAAGCAGCGAGACAGGGTGACGCTGCAAGCCGTAACGTGGGACCTGGTCCAGGGCCACACACTCTCCGGCGAGGAGTCGTTGGCCATGATCCAAGACGCGATGGAGCAGCTGTGAGCACCTCAGACGTGTCGAACACCCAGTGGCGGAAGAGCAGTCGCAGCGCACACCAGGGCGGGGAGTGCGTGGAGGTCGCGGCTCTCGCGCCTGCGGTGGCCGTGCGTGACTCCAAGGACCCGGACGGCCCCCGCCTGGCGTTCGGCGCTGCGGCGTGGAGGGTGTTCGCCGACCGTGTGAAGGCGAGCGAGTTCGACCTGACTTGGCTCACGGGGCGGGACGGATCCAGCCGACATCGCGCTGACCTGTGAGGACTCTTCCAGGAGGTCGCGTTTTCACGCACTAAGCGCGTCGTTCTAGGGTCGGTGGATGGTGTTCATCCG
>NZ_SMKK01000183.1 GCF_004348425.1 Actinomadura sp. 7K507 | reverse complement strand
CGGCAGGGTGATGATGCCGGGGTTGGCGTCCACGAGGAGTGTGCGGCGGCCGGTGGTGCCGGAGTGGGTGAAGACCATGGCGGTGGGCGGGAGCTCCTGGAGCTGCGGCGGCTCGATGAGGAGTTCGCGGAACCGTTGTTTGCCCGGGACGGTGTGGGTGCGGCTGTCCTCGACTGTGCGACCCCAGGCGGTCGCGGAGCTGATGCCTTCTACGAGTGCCGAGTCGTCGGCTGCGGGGGCGGGCAGGGGGGACCAGACCGGGTCAGTTAGGCCGTCGCCTCGGGGGCGCGCGAACGCGACCGTGCTGGCATAGGTCTCCCCCGCTACGTCGAACAGGGTCTCGCCTGCCGAGTCGGTGATCTCGGCGACGAGGAGCGGCTGGTCGGCGCCGATGTGCTCGGCGGCTACGCGGGCGTCGTCAGGGTTGCCGAGGCGCATGAAGCCGACGGCGGCGTGGCCGCGGCGGCCGAGACGCTCGCGGACGTGGCCG
This sequence comes from Actinomadura sp. 7K507, assembly GCF_004348425.1. Lineage (GTDB taxonomy): Bacteria > Actinomycetota > Actinomycetes > Streptosporangiales > Streptosporangiaceae > Spirillospora. The sequence goes on along the minus strand of NZ_SMKK01000183.1, from coordinate 18,870 downwards.
GGGATCGAGCGGTACATCAGGACCAGGCCGGTCCCGGTGGCCTCGCAGGCGTCTATGAGGCGGTCGAGAACGTCGCCTCGGAGCTTCTCGGAGCCGCAGAGGAAGAGGGTGTGGTCCCAGCGGCCGCCGGGTGGGGACTCCCTGATGCGGTGAGTCAGGGCGGTCGTCACGTAGGTGCCGAGGATTCGGTTGGTGAGGACGCCGGCGCGGCGGTCCATCGAGACCACGTGGAGACGGGACGGCGGGAGCCCCACGGGTTCGGTGGCGAGCTTCTCCAGCTTGCGGAGTTGTGCTTCGAGGGCCCAGGCGCGGCGGACGACGATCCGGTCGGTGGCGTCCCGGCCGAACAGGGTCGCGATGCGCTCTACCTGCTCGTCGGTGAGGAGGCCTCTCCGGAGGTCGTCGCGGGGGTCGCCTACCTGGGCGAGGACGCGCAGCGCTGCGGTGATCCGGGGGATCGTCGCGTCGGGGCCGAGCACCTCGATGAGGCGTTCCAGGATCGAGTTGTCGAAGGAGAGGTCGCGGGTGCCGCCCTCCTCCTCGCCCGCGCTGACCACCAGGGAGAGTACGTCGGCGAGGGCCTCGGGGCTCAGGCCGCGGGTGACGTCCAGGCGGGGCAGGTCGGCGGGCAGGACCCAGACGAGGGGGTCGTCGCCGCGGTCGGCGGCGAGGCGCAGGAGGTCGTGCGCGACGGCGCCCTCGGACAGGTCGATGACGGTGAGGCGGGCTCCGACGGCGAGGCGGGCCGCGCCCATGGTCGTGACGGCCGCGGACCATCCGGCGAGCGTCCCGCCGACGACGTCCACCCGGTCGACCCCTGGCGGGACGGCCACCGGGTACCACTCGCGCTGGCTCTCGTAGGCCGACTGGCGGCGTTCCCACTCCGACCGGGCCTTGGTGTACGCCTTCTCGGCCGCGTCGCGCTCGCGTTCGCGCTCGGCGCGCCTGCGCTGCTCCGCGTCGCGTTCTTGGGCGATGCGCTGCCGGATGCCCTGCTCGTCCCGCCACAGCGAACCGCCGGTGATGCCGATGACGACCGCGCAGGCCAGCAGCGCCACCCCGGCGAACGGCCACGGGAGGACGCCGGTGACACCGCAGAGCAGGAAGAGGACGACGCCGCCCAGCGCGCCGCCGAACACGACCCGCAGCGGCAGCGCCGCCATGTGCTCGCCCGGCTGCCGCACCGGCGGCCGGGCCGGCTCGGGTCCGGGCGGCTCGGGGCGGTCCGGGGGCGGCCCCGGATCAGGGTGCACCTGCGCGTAGCGCCAGCCCACATAGACGCGGTCGGCCTGTGTGAGCCGCGCCATCGCGGACCCGCTCGCCATGTCCGTCACGTCGAGAGACCCCTGGGTGTTGCGGGAATGATTGGAACGCCTGGGGGTTGCCGGGTTGGTTTCCTACACCGCCCAGAGTAAAGAGCATGCGGCGTTCTTGCTTCTCGTTCAACGGAACAGGCCCCCAGATGACCGACTGACCCTGCCAATTCGGTCACCAAGTCCACCTGCGGTAAAGATCGGACAGCCTGGTTCTGGCACCCTGTCCGCATCCGGCCACGTCTACAGGGGCGTACTCGCCGACTGAGCCACCTGTTTGGCCGCGCGTGCCTCCCGGACGAGCCGTCCCGCCTCCGCCGTCGGCCCGTCGAAGAGGACGCGCCCGTCGCGCATGGTGACGCCGCGGTCGCACAGGCCGACGAGCATCTTGATGTCGTGCGCGACGATCACCATGGTGCGGCCCTCGCCGCGCAGCTCCCGGATGCGGTCGAGGCACTTCTTCCGGAACGGCGGATCGCCGACGGCCAGCACCTCGTCGATCAGGAACACGTCCGGCTCGGTGTGCGCGGCGATCGAGAACGCGAGCCGCATGAACATCCCGGACGAGTAGAACTTCACCTGGTCGTCCAGGAAGCGCTCCACACCGGAGAAGTCGACGATGAGGTCGAACTTCCGCTCGATCTCCGCCCGGGACATGCCGAGGATCGCGCCGTTGAGGTAGACGTTCTCCCTGCCGGTCAGTTCCGGGTGGAGCCCGGCGCCCACGTCGATCAGCCCGGCGATGCGGCCGCGGACGAGCACCGATCCCGCGTCGGGGGCCATCACCCCCGAGATCATCTTGAGCAGGGTGCTCTTCCCCGACCCGTTCAGCCCCATCAGCGCGACGGTCTCGCCCTGCTCGATGGTGATGGAGACGTCGTCCAGCGCCTTGAACCGGTCGGAGAGGCTCTGCCGGCGAAGCGCCCGGACGCTCATCTCCTTGATCGACCGCGCGTGCCGCAGCGTGAACTGCTTGGTCACGGAGTCGATGACGATCGAGGGTGCCAACGTCTACAGCTCCTGGGCGAATCGCTTCTGCGAGCGGGCGAACGCCGCACGTCCGGCGAGGACCAGCAGGACGCCGACGGCCAGGGAGATCCCGGCACGCGCGTACAGATCCGGCGGGAGCGCGAAGTCCCCTTCCGTTCCGGGCAGCCAGAACGCCTTCTGGAAGAGGGAGACCGCGCTGACGAGCGGGTTGGCGAGGTACAGGTCCAGGACCCACTCGGGCGCGTGGGACCGCACGTGCGTCCACGGGTAGATCATCGGCACCGACCAGGTGATGACGACCAGCGAGATGTCCACGACCTGCTCCAGATCGCGGAAGAACACGTTGACGGCCGCGAACAGCAGGCCGAGGCCGAATCCCAGCGTGATGATGATCGCGAACCCGAACGCGGCGGCGGCCAGCCCCGACGGGGACGGCCGCCACCCGGCGGCGACGGCCCCGCCCAGCAGGATCATCATGCCGGGCACGAAATGCACCAGCGAGACCAGCACCGACGCCGTCGGGAACAGCTCGCGCGGCAGGAACACCTTGCGGATCAGCGGGGCGTTGCCGGTCACCGAACGGGTCGTCGAATGCAGCGTCTCGGTGAAGAGGTTGATCAGGACCATCCCCGAGAACAGGTAGATCGCGAAGTTCTCGACCAGCCGCTCCATGCCGAGGAAGACCCCGACCACGAAGAAGTAGACCGAGAAGTGCACGGCGGGCCGCACGTACGACCAGCCGAGCCCCAGCAGCGACCCCTTGTAGCGCGCACGCAGCTCCCGGCGGACCAGGAGCCGCAGCAGGTACCTGTGGCGCAGCGTCTGCCGCAGCCCGCCGCCCGTCCCCGGCGGCCGAAGCCCGTCGCGGTCCGCGCCGGCCGGCGAGTCGGTCACGGGCCGGTCCGTCGCAGGCGTGTCCTTCGCGGACGGGTTCGTCGACGGGTTCGTCGCGGGCTGGGCGGTCATCGCCCCGGCGCGCCGGGATCGGCGTGGGCACCGTCGCGGCCGTCGGGGCCGTCGGTGCCGAACGTCTGCCGCCACGCCTCCGGCGAGGTCAGCTCGCCCATGGCGGACTGGTACCGCGCGCTCAGCTCCGGCCACTCACGGCGGAGCCGGGTGTGCAGCAGCGAGGTCCGCTTCATGATCTGCCTGAAGCGCTCCGGGTCGCGCTGGTACCAGGCCACCCGGGTGCCGTCGGCGGAGGAGACGAGCGCGCTGTCGAACTTGGCCAGCAGCCCCCAGTGCCGGTCGATGTGCGGTACCACGGTCTGCGGGTTCCCGCGGGCGCCGGCGTCCACCGGGCGCAGCTGGCGGAGGGTCCCCTTCATCGCGGTCGCGAGCAGGTTCACCCGGCCGCTCGGCGGCGCGGGGGCGCGGCCACGCTTGGGCGGCCTGCGCCTGCGCACCAGCGGGAACTCCTCGTGGCTGGAACGGTTCTGCGCATCCGGGAAGTCCGCCCGGAAGGCGTTGATCTCCTGCAGCTTCGTGGCGATCCCCGCATGCATGTGCTCGGGGCCGCTCAGCACGTCCTCGATCGCCGCGACCATCAGCTCGGCCGTGGAGTACTGCATGGCCAGGGCATGCTTCACCGAGATGATGAAGCTCTCCTTCAGCAGGTTGCCGCCCCGCTCGTACGGGGAATGCAGCAGCGCGGTGACCAGCCGGTTCCGCTCGTGGTAGTACGCCTGCCAGTCGATGGCGTCGTCCTTGTCCTGCCATGGGACGTGCCAGGCGGCCATGCCGGGCAGTGACACGGTCGGGAAGCCCGCTTCGCCGGCCCGGACGCAGTACTCGGCGTCGTCCCACTTGATGAACATCGGCATGGACAGGCCGACCTTGCGCACGACGTCGGTGGGGATCAGGCACATCCACCAGCCGTTGTAGTCCACGTCGACCCGGCGGTGCAGCCACGGCGTCCTGCGCAGGCTCCCCGGGCCCTCGCCCGTCCCGAGGTGCGGGTCCGGCGCGAAGTCGTGCTCGCGATGGGTGTGGGGAGCGGTGTTCCACCACCACCGGTACCGCTCGATGCATTCGCCGTAGGCGTGCAGCTGGGAACGGGCGAACAGGTTGAACATGTGCCCGCCGACGATGGTGGGGGTGCGGGCGAAGTCGGCGAACGCGACCGCGCGCAGCACGCCCTCGGTCTCGGTGACGACATCGTCGTCGAGGAGGAGGACGTAGTCGCTGGCCCCGGACCTGAGCGTCTCGTCCATCGCGCGGGAGAAGCCGCCCGACCCGCCGAGGTTGCCCTGCTCGATGAGCCGGAGACGGGCGCCGAGCGTCTCGGCCGCACGCGCGTAGTCCTCGGTGTCGCGGACCTTCTGCGTGCCCTGGTCGACGACGAAGATCTCGTCGACGACGTCGAGGACCTCGGGGGCCTGGCTGAGCGCGACGAGCTGGTCGGCGCAGAAGGTCGGCCGGTTGAACGTGGTGATGCCGAGGCTCACGCGGCCCTGCCGGACGTGACCCGGCTCGGCGCACCAGTCCGCGCGCTCCAGGACGGCGTCGCGCTCACCCGCCTGGATCTCCATCCAGTACCAGCCGCCGTCGATGAACGGGCTGAGCGTCAGCCGGATGCTCTGCTCCCACGCCTCGTCGCCGTCCATCCTGACGGACTCGACCCGCTGGACGTGCCCCTTGGCGCTGGACCGGTAGACGATGACGCTGGCCAGGCCGCGCATCCGGACCCGCAGGGTCACCTCGTCCACGGACGTCCAGCGCCGCCAGTAGCTGGCGGGGAAGGCGTTGAAGTAGCTGGCGAACGACACGCGCCGACCCGCCGGGACCACGACGCTGCGGCGGCCCACGATCTCGGAGAGTCGTGCCCCCGTGGCACCGTCCGGCCCCGCGCCGGCCTCCCCGGCGGCGTCGTCAGCGGTGGAAGCGTCGCCCCCGCGCCCGATCTCGCCTTCGACGTACAGCTTGAGGACGTCGAGGTCGCGGTCGGCGGGCAGCACCACGCGCTGCAGGACGCGCAGGTCACGGCCGGTGTCGCCCGTTCGTGGGTCCTGAGCCTGGTCGGTCACTCGTCCACACCTCCACTGATGAGACGCGCGCCCTCGGTGAAATGGGGACGCAACCGGTTGTCGACCATGCTGAGCGCGCTGGCGATGGCCATGTGCATGTCGAGGTACTTGTAGGTTCCGAGGCGCCCGCCGAAGAGTACGCCGTCCTCGGCGGCCGCGAGCTTCCGGTAGGCGCCCAGCCGCTCACGATCCTGCTGCGTGTTGATCGGGTAGTACGGCTCGTCACCGCGTTCCGCGAACCGCGAGTACTCCCGCATGATGACGGTGCGGTCGGCGGGATAGCGGTCGCGGCGTTCCGGGTGGAAATGGCGGAACTCGTGGATGCGGGTGTAGGGGACGTCCTCGTCGGCGTAGTTCATCACCGGGGTGCCTTGGAAGTCGCCGGTCTCCCTGACCTCCATCTCGAAGTCCAGGGTCCGCCAGCCCAGTTCGCCCTCCGCGTGGCCGAAGTAGCGGTCGAGCGGGCCGGTGTAGACGACCGGGACGTTGCCGACGGCGTCGTCGCGCAGGTCGAAGAAGTCGGTGTCGAGCCGCACCTCGATGTTCGGATGGTCAGCCATCCGCTCGAGCCAGGCGGTGTAGCCGTCGACCGGGAGGCCCTCGTAGGTGTCGCTGAAGTACCGGTTGTCGAAGGTGTAGCGCACCGGCAGCCGAGTGATGATCGCGGCGGGCAGGTCGCGGGGGTCGGTCTGCCACTGCTTGGCGGTGTAGCCGCGGATGAACGCCTCGTACAGCGGGCGGCCGACCAGCGAGATCGCCTTCTCCTCCAGGTTCGCGGGGTCGGTGACCTCCGCGGCCTGCTCGGCGATCATGGCGCGCGCCTCGTCGGGACTGAGCGCGCGGCCGAAGTACTCGCAGATCGTGCCGAGGTTGATCGGCATCGGGTAGACCCGGTCGCGGTACCGGGAGTACACGTGATGCCGGTAGCCGGTGAAGGCGGTGAAGCGGTTGACGTACTCCCACACCCGCTCGTTGGACGTGTGGAAGAGGTGCGCGCCGTAGCGGTGGATCTCGATGCCCGTCTCCGGCTCGTCCTCGCTGTAGGCGTTCCCTCCGATGTGGCCGCGCCGGTCCAGGACCAGCACGCGCAGGCCCAGCTCGGCGGCGCATCGTTCGGCGACCGTCAGGCCGAAGAGGCCGCTGCCGGCCACGACGAGGTCAACGTTCATTGGGCAGCGCTCATCTCCGTGCGGGGAGCTTGCGGAAAGACCCGCTACGCGCGCCGGCAGCGGGTCGACTAGTGCGGATTGGGCTAAGATACCCGCGTTTTGATCGCTACCGAGGCAGGAACCCAGGATCGCGGTGGTCTCTCCCCCTTCCGAGAGTGCCTCTCCCATCTCCGAGAGCGCGGGGCCGCGTGCCCGGCCGGTGGTCTTCCTTCACGTCGGGGCGGCGAAGAGCGGCACGACGTATCTGCAGAACCTCCTCTGGCATAACCGGGACCGGCTGCGCGAGCACGGCGTCCTCTACCCGGGCGCGGACCAGGCGGCACACGTCAGGGCGGCCTTCGACCTGCGCCGGACGTTCTTCCCCGGCGCATCCGATCCCGAGATCCCGAACGCCTGGCCACGGCTGATCGACGAGGTTCGCGACTGGGACGGCAGCACGATCATTTCCCAGGAGCTGTTCGCCCCTTCCGGGCGGAAGTACGTCCGCCGGGCCATGGCGGACCTCGATTTCGCCGAGGTGCACGTGGTCTTCACCACGCGGGACCTCGCCCGGCAGATCCCGGCGCACTGGCAGGAGGACATCAAGAACCGGTTCGGCACCTCGTTCACCGGGTTCATGGAGCACATCAAACGCCCCAACTGGCTCGACCACGAGATCTCGCGGCTGTTCTGGACGCTGCAGGATCCGGTCTACGTGCTGGAGCGGTGGGGCATGGACCTGCCCCCCGAGCGCGTGCACATCGTGACGCTTCCCCGGCCCGGCGCGCCGCGTGACCTGCTGTGGCGGCGCTTCTGCGCGGCCGTCCGCCTTTCCCCGGACGACTACGACCTCGCCGCCCCGTTCGACAACCCGTCCCTCGGCCTCGCGGAGACCCAGTTCCTGCTGCGTCTCAACACGGCCCTCGACCGGGAGCGGCTCGGGTGGCATTTCTACAACGACGAGGTCAAGCTCTTCCTGGCCCAGCGGGTCTTGGCCGGGCGGCCCACCGTGGCGAAGACCGTGCTGCCCGCCGAGCACCTGCCTTGGGCGACCGAGCGGTCCGGCCAGATGGTCGAGGGGCTGCGAGCCGCCGGCTACAACGTCGTCGGCGACCTCGACGAGCTGATCCCCGCCGCCGGGCCGGCGACGGCGCCCGACCCCGACGAGCCGCGCTGGGCGGACGTCGCGGACGTGGGCATGGAGGCGATCACGGCGGTGCTCCAGCGGCTCCGCGACGAGGTGGACCACGCCGCGCACGTCCCGGGTTCGGAAACGCCCGTCCACGACCAGGTGGACGCGATGAGGCCGGAGGCCGGGGACCTGCGCGAGCTGACCAGCGCACTCGTCAGCGAATCCCTCCCGCTCACCCACCGGGCCGTGCGGAAGATCGGCGAGCGCTACCCCGCCGCGCGGCGGCTGCGCGGCGCCTACCGGCGGCTGCACCGCCTTGGCGGCAGCATCGACAGCGACAAGAACAGGAGGTGACCCGGTCCATGGGAGACGAGGCGAAGACCGTTTACCTGCACGTCGGGGCACCCACCGCGGGGACCGCGTTCCTGCACCGGGCATTGTGGGCCAACCGGCGGCGCCTCGGCCACGCCGGCGTCTGCTACCCGATCACGGGCCCGATGCAGCACTTCGGCGCCGTGATGGACCTGCGGGAGATGAGCTGGGGCGGGCATCGCGACCCCGCCTGGGAGGGCACCTGGGACCGCGTCGCGCGGCGCGTCCGCGACTGGGAGGGGCACACGGCGGTCTTCTCCCACGGCCTGCTGGGCGGCGCGGACGAGCAGCAGGTGCGGCGGGCCGTGAAGTCCCTGGAGCCCGCCGAGGTGCACGTCGTCTTCCTGACCCGCGACCTGGGGTGGCAGCTCGTCTGCGACTGGCAGGAGCAGATCCGGCACAACCACACGGTCACCTTCGAAGCGTTCGTGGACGACCTGGTCGCCCTCGGCATCGACGCGCCGCCGCCGTACGGGGAGATGTTCTGGGGCCTGCACGACGCGGCGCGCGTGCTGGAGACATGGGAGTCGGCGGTGCCGAGTCACCGCGTCCACGTGGTGACTCTGCCCCCGCCCAGCGCGGATCCAGGCACGTTGTGGAGCCGCTTCTGCGCCGTGACCGGCATCGACCCCACGGTGTGCGACATCGGGGGCATCGAGGACGAGGAGCCGATGTCGGCGATCGAGGCCGAGGTCCTGCGCCGGCTGAACGGCAGGCTCGGCGTCGCGCTGGGCGGCGACTACGAGCGCGTGGTCCGCGACCACCTCGTCGGAAACGCCCTGACGGGGGGTACCGACGACATCGGGCGTGTACCGATGGGCCTGCCTCCCCGGCACCGGGAGTGGGCGGCCCAGCGGACCCGGCTGCTCGCCGGCGCGCTGCACACCGCCGGTTACGACGTGGTCGGCGACCCCGACGAGCTGACGACGTCCGGGGAGCCCGGCATACCGCCCGGTGAGGCGACCATGTTGCCGGGTGAGGTGCCGGACGAGCAGATCGCGGCGGCGTCCCTCGGCGTGACCGCGCATCTGCTGGAACGGTTGAACGAGGTGCGCGACCAGATCGGGCTCGCGCACCTGCACGGGCAGCTCGGCGACGTGCGCGAGAACCTGGACCGGCTGCTGGAGGCGGCCGCCTCCCCGACGACCGGACTGCAGCGGGCCGCCCGCCGCGCCACCGGGAGGCGCAACCCATGAACCGGGGCCCGGGGGCTCGCGCGGACGCGTCCGTCACGGCGGTGGTCGTCACCTACAACCGGCGCGAGCTCCTGGACGAGGCACTCACGGCACTCGCCGCGCAGACGCGCGCCCCGGACCGGATCGTGGTCGTCGACAACGCCTCCGAGGACGGCACGGCGACGATGGTGGCCGAACGCTTCCCGGACGTGGACCTGCTGTCCCTGCCCCGCAACCTGGGTGGGGCCGGTGGGTTCGGCGCCGGCATCGTCCGCGCCCTGGATCGCGATACCACTCTCCTCTGGCTGCTGGACGACGACACCGTGCCGGAGCCCGATGCCTTGAAGGCGCTCCTCGCGGCCAGGGAGACGACCGCGACCGGCCACGACGGCCCGCCGACCCTCGTGGCGAGCCGGGTCGTGTGGACCGACGGACGCGACCACCCGATGAACACGCCGCGCTCCAAGCCCCGGGCGACGGCCGCCGAGCAGCGGACCGCCCGCGCGGCGGGCTGCGTCCCGATCCGCTCCGCGTCCTTCGTCTCCGTGCTCGTGGACGCGGCGGCGGTACGCGAACGCGGGCTGCCGGTCGCCGACTACTTCCTCTGGAACGACGACTTCGAGTTCACGACGCGCCTGCTGCGCGGCCGCCGCGGCGTGCTCTGCCCGGAGAGCGTCGTGGTGCACAAGACCAGGGAATTCGGCGGGACCGACGCCGACCCCGGCGACCGCTTCTTCTACGAGGTCCGCAACAAGATCTGGCTGTTCACCCGCAGCCCCGGGCTCGCGCCCCCTGAACGCGTCCTGTACACCGGCTCCACGCTCAGGCGATGGTCGCGCACGTTCGCCTCGTCCTCGGACCGGACGGTGCTGCGCCGTGCCCTGCTGCGCGGGGTCCGCGAAGGTCTGTTCACGCGCCCGAAGCCGACCGCGGCTTTGCTGCGCGACGTCGGCGTGGAGATGCGTGCCGACGACGGGCGCCACCGTGGCTGACCGGTCAGAGGACGACGCACCGGGCCCGTTGCGCTGGCTCGGCCTGCGCGCGATGCCGCTCGTCCCGGCGGTCGTCGCGCTGGCCATCGCCCTGGCCGGTATCCGGGGGCCATCGTTCTGGCTGGACGAGGCCGCGACGGTCAGCGCGACCGGACGGCCGGTTCCGGAGATGCTGCGCCTGTTCGAGAACCTCGACCTGGTCCACGCCCTCTACTACCTGATCATGCGGCCGTGGGTCATGCTGTTCGGCACGGGGGAACTGGCGCTGCGGCTGCCGAGCGCCCTGGCGACCGCGGCGGCGGCGGGCGGCGTCGCCGTCATCGGCCGGCGCTGCCTCGGCCCTGCGGCGGGTCTGCTGGCCGGGCTCATGTACGGCGGCACGGTGTCCGTCACCCGATTCGCGCAGGAAGCGCGCTCGTACGCGATGGTGACGGCGGTCGCCGTGCTCGCGACGTACCTGCTGATCAGGGGCATGCGGGAGGGCGGGCGGCACCCGTGGCGCTGGTTCGCCGGATACGGCCTGGTGATCGTCGTGCTGGGGCTGCTCAACCTCAACGCGGTGTTCCTGGTCCCCGCGCATGCCGCAACGCTCCTGGCGGCCCGTCCCAAGGCCGCCGGGACATGGCTGCGCTGGCTGGTCGCGAGCGGCCTCGCGGCGGTGGCGCTGCTCCCGTTCGCGCTGGCGGCGCGCGGTCAGGACTTCCAGGTCGACTGGCTTCCCGAACCGTCCTGGAACATGGTGTGGACGCTGGTGCGGTTCATGGCGGGCGGCGTCGGGTTGGTGGCGCCCGTCCTCCTGCTGGCGCTCATCGGCGCGTTCGCGGGGTTCGGGAGGCGCGAAGGCCGCTCCCTCACCGCCGTGGCGCTGCCGTGGCTGGTGGTGCCGCCGACGCTCATGCTCGTGGTGTCGCTCCTGGGCGAGCCCCTCTTCATGTACCGGTACGTGGTGTTCTGCCTGCCCGCGCTCGCGCTGCTGACCGGTGCCGGGCTGGCTCGTATCGCCGCTCTCGGACGGCCCGCCGTCGGCGGGCTCGTCCTGGCCGCGGTGGTGGCGGCCCTGGTCGTCGCGTCCGTGCCGAGGCACGAGGCCGTCAGGCGGCAGGACAGCAGGCCGGACGACCTGCGGACGCCCGCGGAGATCGTGCGAGCCAACGCACAGGACGGCGACGTCCTCGTCTATCTCGCGGAAGTCGTGCGATGGGGCGCGTCCGCGTATCCGGACGCCTACCACCGGCCGCGAGACGCCGCGATGCGCCGGTCTCCGGTGCAGGCCGCCAACCTGAAGGGCAGGAGCACGTTCCCGCGCGAGCTGCGTCGGCCGCTCCGGTCGGCGTCACGCGTGTGGGTGATGAACAGCAGATCCGTCGGCACACCGCTCGCGCCCTTGGTGCAGCGGCGGGTGGAGATCGTCCGTGAGATGGGGCCCTGGCGGGTCGCGGGGACCTGGAAGTACCGGGGCGGAAAGCTGACCCTGTACGAGCGGACGGCGCCCTACCGCGGTTCGAGGTAGGGCCGGGCCCCGTCCCAGCCGAGCCGCGCGACGTACATTCCCCGTGTCACCTTCGAGTCGTCGTGGTAGTCGAGGATGCCGTGGAAGACGAGGTAGTCGCCGGTTTCGTCGATGAGGACGTCCGCGCTCCCCGGCCCCTCGATCCTCCCGCCGTACGCGTCGGTGGACTGCAGGGGCGCGGGGGCCTTCTCGTACGGCCCCTCCAGCGAGGACGCCACCGCGTAGCGGGTCTGGTAGTTCGGCTTGAAGTACCAGCCGGCCGCGTAGAACAGCACGTACTTGCCGCCTCGCCGGACCAGGTCGGGGGCCTCGACCATGACCGGCTCTCCCGCCCCGCGTCCCATGATCCGCTTCGGCGCGCCGGCCAGGCCCAGCCCGTCCGGGTTCAGCCTGACCAGGTAGATCGCCGCCGTCTGCTGGCGGTCCGTCTTGTACAGCAGGTAACGGGTGCCGTCCGTCTCGATGTAGGACGCCGCGTCGATGGCTCCGCCGAGCTCCAGCGGGCACACCAGCGGTTCCCCCTCCACCGGGACGAACGGGCCCGCCGGTGAGGTCGCGGTGGCGGCGCCGATGCACTGGTGATCGCTTCCCTTGCGGCGCGCGGTGAAGTACAGCACGTAGGAGCGGGAACCGCCGCTCGGCGGGACGACCTCGGGTGCCCAGGTCCAGCCATCGGCCGCCCACGCCGGGAGGTGGGCGAGGCCGTCTCCGGGCGCCGGCCTCCACGGTCCGGTGGGCGAGGGCGCTGTGGCGACCGGCATGGCCGCGGCCGCGTTGTTCGTGCCGTACGCGTAGTACGTGCCCGCCACCTTGATCACGGTGGGGTCCGCGAACGATCCGTCGAGGACCGGCTCGACCGGCGAGTAGCCCGGTGGATCGACGGGCACCGGGGTGCCCGCGGGACTCGGCATCGGCGCGCCTGCGGCCTCGGTGGAGTTCTGCGAGGCCTCCGCCTGCTCCCCGCCGGGCGAGGGCCCGGCGACGGCGAGCCCGACGACGAGGGCCACCAGTGCGCTGATCGCGGCGCCGGTGACCACCGGCCCCAGCGCCCGCACACCATCCCCCGTCCGCCTCATAACACCCCGCATCATGCCAACACCCCTCACATAACGACCAATCGTGACCAGATACGCAAAGCACCCCGAGGGCTGGTTACGCTTTTGCGCGGACCGGCATCACCAAGGATCGGCATCACTAGGGAGAGGCGGACGTTGCTCCGACACCGGCGGCTCACGGCCGTACTCTGCCTGGTCACCGCGCTGGGCCTGAGCGGCTGCTTCATGCAGCCGGGCGGCCGCTCCGGCGGCCCGGATCAGACCAAGGCCCCGAAGAAGCCGAACATCGTCTTCGTGCTCACCGACGACCTCTCCTGGAACCTCGTCGCGAACATGCCCCAGGTACTGCGGATGCAGCGGGACGGGCTCACGTTCCGCAACTTCATCATGGCGGACTCGCTGTGCTGCACATCCCGCGCAACGATCTTCACCGGCCAGTACCCGCACAACACCGAGGTCCGCACCAACTTCCCGCCCGACGGCGGCTACCAGGTCTTCAAGGCGAAGGGCGGCGAGAAGGCCTCGTTCGCGCCCGCCCTGCAGAAGGCCGGCTACCACACCGCGCTGCTCGGCAAGTACATGAACGGCTACCACCCGAAGGACACCCACGGCGGGAAGAAGCCGTACGTTCCCCCGGGCTGGGACGAGTGGCAGGTCGCCGGCTACGCGTACCCGGAGTACGACTACAACCTGAACGAGAACGGCTCCCTCGTCCACTACGGGCGCAAGCCGCAGGATTACCTGACCGACGTCCTGGCCAACAAGGGAGTCGAGTCCATCAAGAAGGCGGCCGGGTCGTCGAAGCCGTTCTTCATCGAGATCTCGACGTTCGCCCCGCACGGGCCGTTCGTCCCGGCGCCGCGGCACGCCGGCATGTTCGCCGATCTCAAGGCGCCTCGGCCGCCGTCGTTCAATGAAGCGGACATTCGGGATAAGCCATCCTGGCTCCGGTCGCGTCCGAAGCTGGGCACGCGCGCAATCGACCGCATCGACCGGGGCTTCCGCGACCGGGTCCGCATGGTCCAGTCGGTGGACGAGATGGTCGGCCGGATCCGGACAACCCTGAAGGACCTCGGCCGGGATCGCGACACCTACGTGGTCTTCGGCTCGGACAACGGCTTCCATTTGGGAGAGCACCGGCTGGCCGGAGGCAAGATGACCCCCTACGACAGCGACGTCCGCGTGCCGTTCATGGTCGTCGGCCCCGGTATCCGTCCCGGCCACCAGGTCCAGCAGCCCGCCCAGAACACCGACCTGGCGCCGACGTTCCTGGAACTGGCCGGCGTGAAGCCGCCGCCCGCGACCGACGGCCGTTCGCTCGTGCCGTTCCTGCGCGGCGGCACGCCGCCGGGCTGGCGGCAGTCCGCGCTGATCGAGCATGTCAAGCCGCCGCCGTCCCCGCTGGACCCCGACCGGCAGGACTCCGCCCCCGGGGCGCCGCCGACCTACAACGCGCTGCGCAACGACGAGTTGCTCTACGTGGAGTACGAGGACGGGGAACGCGAATACTATGACCGCACCCGCGACCCCCAGGAGCTGGCCAACATCTACGGCACGCTGCCGGAGCAGCGGCGGCGGCACCTCTCCGACCTGCTGTACGCGCTGACCCACTGCTCGGGTGCGGGCTGCACCGCCGCGGGCCGCAGCCGCTGAGGGAGTTCCGTCCTTTATGCGCCGCTATCATCGCTGACTAACTGCGGATGCGCAGCGCCGCATGAAGACGCGGCACCACAGGAACACAGAGCCGATGCTGGGAGAGCGGGTGTGACTGCAACCGGAAAGCCGGATGACGACCACGACGTGGAGCGTCCCGAACCCGGACAGCCGGCCCCGGCCCCGCCACCTCCGCAGTGGCTGGACGACCAGCAGCCCTCGGCCACCCCGCTGCTTCCCGAGGACGACCCCGAACCGGACGACCCGGAGTTCGCGGACGACTTCGAGGACACGGACGACCCGGAGGACGACGGCGCCCCGGAGAGCAACGTCCCGGTGGACGATCCGGAAGACGACGCGGAAGCCGAGCCGGCCGACCGCACCATCAGCGACCGCACCATCAGCGATCTCAATATCGCCGATCTCGGGATCGACGAGTCGTCGCGCACCGTGATCCTCCCGCGCCGCCAGGCCGCGGCGGACACCGGCGACTCGCGGCAGGACGCGGGAGAAGGGCAGCAGCGGGAATCGGGGCAGCCGGTGCCGCCGCCTCCCGCGACGTCCACCGACATTCCGATGTCCGCCGACATCCCCACGTCCACCGACATCCCGGCGCCGCCGCCGTTCCCGTACACGCAGGAGGCGCCCGGCGAGGCGGAGGCGCAGCATCCCGCGCCGCCCCCGTTCCCGTACGGGCAGGAGATGCCGGACGTCACCCGCGCCGAGCGCCTCCCCCCGATGCCTCCGCAGCAGCCGCCCGGCTACGCGAACGAGATGCCGGGCGCCGCGAGCCCGCCCGCCGCGGGCCCACCGGCTCCGGCGCCGCAGCCGTCGCCGTCCCAGAGCCCTCCGGCGCACGAGCCCTTCCCGTACGCGCAGGAGATCCCGGGCACTCCCGCCCCGGCCCACGAACCGTTCCCCTACGCGCAGCAGATCCCGGGCGCCCCGAGCGGTCCCCCGGCCGCCGAGCCGTTCCCGTGGGCCCAGCAGATGCCGGGCGCGCCCCAGCCGGGCCAGCCCGCCCACGGTCAGGCCGCCCACGGTCAGGCCGCCCACGGTCAGGCCGCGCCGCCGATGATCGACGAGCCGTGGCGGACGGGATCGCCCGGCAAGCGGCCCCGGAACGTGAAGAAGCCGCTCCTCATCGGCGTGGCCGGCCTGGCGGTCGCCGCGCTGGTGGCCGCGGGCGTGCTCATCGTGCCCGGCCTCCTCGACGACGGCGACGGCGGTGACGCGACGGGCGCGAAGCTCGCGGGCTCGATATTCCCGTTGAACGACGCGGTCCGCACCGACGGCCGCAACCAGGAGTTCACGAGTGCCGCCGCGGTCGGCACGACGGTCGTCGCGGTGGGCGGCGAAAGCGGCGTGGCCAAGTCCCGCGACCTCTTCCTCGTCTCCACGGACGGCGGGCGCACGTTCGAGCCCGCGAAGGTCGAGGGACCGGACGACGGCTCCACGTCCACCACTGCGCCGCAGGTGGTGGCGGGCTCGTCCGCAGGCTGGATCGCCATCGGCTCCGGCGGCAGCGGCGGCGCCGTCTGGACGAGTTCCGACGGGCGGACCTGGACGCGGCAGCCCGACGCCGTCGGACGGGTGTTCGGGCCGGGCAACCGCGTGCACCAGGTGGTCTCCACCGGAAACGGGTTCATCGCCATCGGCGCGAACTCGGCGAAGGGCGATTTCAGCGACGCCGAGGCGGCCGTGTGGTCGTCGGCCGACGGGCGCCAGTGGGAGACCCGGGCGGGCGAGCAGATCGGCCTGGAGGTGAACCGGGCGTCGTACTCGCTGGTCGAGATCTCCGCGAGCGGTGACTCCGTGCTGCTCAAGGCGCTGGTCAAGCCCGACAACAAGAAACCGGCGCAGTACCGGAAGGTCTGGCGCTCGCAGGACGGCGGGCGGACCTGGACGGTCTCGGAGGTGCCGGTGCCGAAGGGCGCCCGTGGCCTGACGGTCGGCGGCGGTGAGGCCGGGTTCCTGGCAATCCGGGAGATGGGCAAGGACAAGGCCTACGGCCAGGCGTTCGTCTCCAAGGACGGCGAGACCTGGAACGAGGCCGGAAAGCTGGAGCTGGACGGCTACGGCTTCACCATGCAGATCCTCGGGGGCTCCAGCGGGTACACGGCGCTCGTCCACGGCGGCGGTGACGTGCTGCTGTCGCACAGTGCGGACGGCCGCACCTGGAAACCGGCGGGGAGCGCCCCCGGAAAGCCGGGCCGCAAGATCGCCGGCGGAGCTCTGGCCGACGGCCAGACGATCCTCGTCGGCCACGACCCCGGCGGCGGCGACAAGGACCCGCTGCTGAGCGGCTGGGACAACGACGGACGGCCGGTCCCGCTCGACCCGGCGAAGATCCCCGGCGTGGTCAGGCCCGACCACGCCGTCCAGGCCGTCGGCGCGGCCGGCCCCCTCGCCGTCGCGGTGGGCAGCGCGTCCGGCGACGCCGCGGTCTGGACGTCCGCCGACGGCGCGTCCTGGAAGGCCGCACAGGGCCTCGGGGCCGCGTTCACCCGGCCGGGTTCGCAGCGGCTGCTCGATGTCGCCGGCGGCCAGGCGGGCTGGCTGGCGGTCGGCTACGACCAGATCGCGCCCAAGCGCCCGCTCGTCGTCGTCTCCAAGGACGGGTCGGCCTGGCAGACCGCCGACTCGGCCGCGGCGTTCGGCACGGACAAGGAGAACCTCGCCACCAACGCCGCCGCATCGGGTTCCGCCGGCTACGTGGTGGTCGGTAGCGAGGGCCCCTCGGCCGCCGCCTGGTTCTCGACCGACCTGCGGAAATGGGAGCGCGGTTCGAGCGACGACGAGGACGCGCTGAAGGGGTCGGAGGACGCCGGGCGCTGGATGCTGGACGTCACCGGCGGCGACCCCGGTTTCACGGCCGTAGGCGGCGTCTCCGACTCGGAGGGGGACCGCCCCGCGGTGTGGTCCTCGCAGGACGGGCGGAAGTGGGCGCTGAAGGAGCTGCCGCTCCCGGGCGGCGCCGGCGAGGGGCACCTGACGCACGTGGCCGCGAAGGGGGGCACGCTCGTCGCGGCCGGGGTGGCCACGGCCGAACAGGAGTCCACGTGGATCGGCTACGTCTCCACGGACGGCGGCGCGTCGTGGCGGGAGCTGCCCGTGCCCGGCGGCGACAAGGAGCTGGTCGTGAAGGCCCTGACGGCGACGCCGCAGGGATTCGCCGCGACCGCCGCCTCCGGTACCGCGGATGCGGCCGACGTGGTGTCGATGACGTCGTCCGACGGTTCGAACTGGGAGGTCACGCGGCCCGAGGGGACGGGCCTGAGCGGCGCGGGGGCCCAGGAGATCACCGGGCTCGCCGCCTTCCAGGAGAAGGTGGTCGGCGTAGGCGGCAGCAGCGGCCCGGACGGCGGCCAGCCCGTCCTGTGGAGCCGGCCTCTGCCGTGAGGCCTGCGGCGCCCGCGAGGCCTGCGGCGCCGTGGCTCAGAGTTCGCGGTGGCTCAGAGTTCGCGGTGCGGTGGGGCGGGGTCGTAGCCGGGGATGCTCTCGTGCCCGTCGGCGGTCGCCGGTCGGGCGTGGCGGGGGACGTATCCGGTCTCGTGACCGATCTCGTATCCGGTCTGCCTCGGCGGCGCCGCCCGGCGCGCGTCCACGCGGTCGCGGGACCGGTTGCGGCGCGCTCCGTAGGGTGCGACGACGCGGCGGTAGAACGGCTTGCGGATCATGGTCGGGACCAGCCGGTAGCCGCCGCGCACCATCACGTTCCGCCAGTACTGCGGCTGGGAGATGAAGCCCTCGCGCCGCATCTGCCGCTGCAGGCGCAGTTCCGAACGCAGCAGGTCACGGCCGCCGCGCCGCTCGTAGGCGCCGTCCCCGACCCGGTAGTAGACGAGGGGTTCCGCGACGTTCACCATGCGCGCGCCGTTCGCGATCATTCGCACGAACAGCCAGTAGTCCTCCATCAGCGGGAGGTCGCCGTAGCCTCCGGCGGCGACGACGGCGCTGCGGCGGTAGACGACCGTCGGATGGTTGAACGGGTCGTGCAGGCGGGAGTAGCGGGCGATGTCGGCCGGGTCGCTCGGCGGGGTGCGCCGGCCGACGACCTCGGAGATGTCGGTGCTGAACTCCAGGAGGCCGGCGCCGACGAGGTCGGCTCCCGCGCGTACCAGCGGTACCTGGGTCTGGAACCGGTGGGGCATGGCGACGTCGTCGGCGTCCATGCGGGCGACGATGTCGTGCCGGGCCGCGCGGAGGCCCGCGTCGAGGGCGGGGCCGAGGCCGCGGTTGTGTTCCAGGTGGACGAACGACACCTCGACCGGGCTGCTCATGACCAGTTCCGTCAGGCAGGCGGCCATCTCGGGCTGGACGGGGCCGTCCTGGACCAGGACCACCTGGTCCGGGCGCAGGGTCTGCTGGTGCACCGCGCTGCGGAAGGCGTCCCGTGCGTGCTCCGCTTGATCACCGCCGTAGACGGTCATCAGCAGGGTGAAGGCTTCGGGCTGCATGCGTCCGTTCCGGGAGGAGCGTAGGCACCCGTAGAGCCCGTTGC
>NZ_SMKK01000182.1 GCF_004348425.1 Actinomadura sp. 7K507 | reverse complement strand
GGATCGGGGGACTCGGTCGCGCCGGCGGGGGCCGCGGCGCGGGCGATGTCCTCGGCCCAGGCGCGGTAGCCGGCGGGTGAGGGGTGGAATCCGTCGGAGGCGAAGAGCTCGCGGTCGCGCGCCATCGCCTCGTCCATGGGAGCGTGGACGGCGCCGCCCTCCCGGGCCGCGTCACGCATGATCCGGTCCATGCTGCGCGCCCGCGCGCCGAGGACGAGCCGCAGCGGCTGCGGGATCGCGGGGAACCGGTGCACGGGCGGCATCCCGGCGACGACCAGGGTCGCGTGCGCGTACCTGCCCTGCAGGACGGTGATGAGCTCGGCCACGTCCGCCGTCCACTGCCGCAGCGGACGCCGCCGGATCAGATCGTTGATCCCGACGGTCACGACCACGAGATCGGGGGGTGGATGGCCCGGTGGTGAATGGCCCGGTGGTGAATGGCCCGGTGGTGGACGGCCCGGCGATGGATGGCCCGGCGATGGATGGCCGGGTGGTGCGATATCGCGGGGGGAACCGTTGCCGGGGGCGCCGCCGGTCCGCGGGAGGAGCCCGGTCGCGACCCGGTGGGCCGTGGCTCCGTTCTCGCCGTTGACCGACCACGACACGCTGCGGCGCAGGCGCTCCCTCAGCGCTTCGGCCAGGAAGCCCGGCAATGCCTGCGCATGCTGGGACGCCCCGACGCCCACGGCGGTCGACTCGCCGATCACCACGACCCGGTACGCGGGGCCGGTACCCGGATCCGCGCCGGGGACGAAACCGTGCTCGTCCCCGGTCGCGGGGTCGAGCCGCGGCGTCCGGCGCACCGTCCGCCATGCCTGGACGGCCAGGACCGGCGCGAGCGGAATCAGCATCATCGACTGGGGGACGCGGGCGAAGGTGAATGGTCTCTTCATCTCAATCCCAGACTGAACATTTTTCATCCGGCCTGTCACCTGGTCCGCCACCTGGTCCAGGCAACCGAGGATGCAAAGTGTTCACTTGTGCGGTTCGGCCCCCGAGGCTCAGATCACCCGCTCGCCGAGCAGGCTCCGTGCGATGTTCGCGATCACCTCCGCCACATATGCGTGCCCTCTCGGGTTCAGGTGGATTCCGTCGGCACTCCACATCGCACGGTCGGCAACTTTCGCCACCGTTTCCCGCGTGGGGAACGGTATTCCGAACTCGCGGGTGGCGCGGTCGAGCTCCTCGTTGAAGTCATGAATGCGCTGCACGGTGCGCTTCTTGCGGAACTGCGACATCGGGGACAGGTCGAGCAGCGGCGGCCGCGGCACGGGGATCGCGAGCGCGATCGCGCCGCGCGACACGGCCCAGCCGAACAGCTCGTTCAGCCGGGCCGCCGCGGCCTCACGTTCGAAGCCGCGCAGCGCGTCGTTCATGCCGCAGCCGAGCACGACCAGGCGCGGCCGCAGGTCCTGGACGGGGGGCAGCTGATCGCGGACCACGTCCTCGATCGTCGCCCCCGGGTCGGAGACGTTGAGCGTCTCCTCGCGGGAAACGCCCAGTTCACGGGCGAGCCGGCCGGCCCAGCCGAGCCACCCGCCGGCCGGGTCCGGGTCGTCCTGGCCCTCGGCGACGCTGTCGCCGAGGACCACCATGACGGGGCCGCCGCCCATCACGCGACGAGTTCGAGCAGGTAGTCGGTGAGCGCGGTCACCGTCTCCCTGCGCCGGGCCTCGGCCACGTCGACCTCGACCTGCAGATGGTCCTCGATGTCGCTGATGATGCTGATGGCGTAGACCGAGTCCACGCCATAGCGGGCCAGTTCGACCCCTGGGTCGATGTTTTCGGTGGGCCTGTCGAGGTAGAAGGCGATCCTGTCAAGAAGCCACGATTGCAACTCGTCGTGGGAAATTGTTTCCGATCGGGTCACCGCACTCCTCCTTATGTAAGAGGATCATCGAATCAATCGCGATAGCTATCGGAAGACGAGCAACACGCAAGATACCGGCAAATGGATGATGTGTCTCAGATCCGCATGTGAACGATCGGACACAACCATGTCTCTGTTTCGTAAATTAAGTCAGTGAGATGGTAAAACGGCGCTATGTTACCGAGTGGTAACCACTTCCGTTAAGGGACCCACCGGGAGCCTGTTCAGAAACCGCCGTCCCCGCGAGTCCCATCGATCCATCGCTTCCCGCGGATCCCACCGCGGCACGCGACCTGCGTCGTTTCCCAGCAGACCCGTCGCGCGCGGGGGCCGGCCGGCCCCGGCCGGACGGCACGTTCCATGAGAATTTCGGACAACCTCTCAGACCCACCCATCACGGGCAGGTCAGGTCCCTGTTGCCCCAGGGGGAGACATACCTGTCCTTGACGGCATCAGCCCTCGTCAGAGGGGCCGTCCAGCGGAACCGGCCCGTCCAGCCGCGAGACGACGGGATTGGGGTCGCGGGCCTGTGCGAGCCGGTCCAGGAGCCCGTGCGCGCGGTGCGACCGCCACCGGTGCGCCGCGAGCCGGTGGTACCGGGCGAGATTCGCGGCGGTGGGACGCGACACCCCCGCCAGCGCGTAGCCGTGGTCGACCAGGCGCGAGGCGAGGACATGCTCGACGAGATCCGCCTCCCAGTCCTCCAGGCGGTCGCGCCACGCGCCGACGTTGCGGGTGTTGGGCGCCTCGTGCGTCCGCAGGTGCCACTTGCGCGCGGACGGCACCGTCTCCCGGGCGTGCTGGTACGCCTTGGTCATCGTCGGGTCGAACTCCTCGCCGAGGAACGCGCACACCTTCCGCAGCGTGTCCTCCGGCTCGGCGACGAGGTCCTCGTAGCGGAACTCGTAGAACGTGTCCGGGCCGAGACGGCGGTGGAGACGCTTGCCCATGTCGACCGCCTCCCGCCAGGTCAGCGCCGCGGAGTAGGTGTCGCCGTGGTACCAGGGCATGTTCTTCAGCGAGCTGACCGCGTCCCGGCCGTCCCGGACGAGGTGGATGAACTGCGCGTCCGGGAACATCCGCCGAAGCATCGGCACCCGGCGGAAGTAGCTCGGGCGCTTGTCACCCCAGCGCGGCTTGCCGTGCTCGCGCGCGTACGCCCGGAAGATGATCGCCAGCGCCGACCCGAGCGTCGGCGGCCCGTCCACGATCTCCTCGATGACGGCCTCGGCGTCCAGCTTGAGGACCTTGAACTTGGTGTCCTCGCCCTTGACGATCCATTCGGCCAGCCGGCGCCGGTTCTCCTCCTGCTCCAGATCCCCGAAGGTGTGCCGCACGTCGTACGAGGTGTGCACGAACCTGGTCTCGGACGGGAACGCGATGCGCGGGTGCGAGTGCAGCATCTGCTGGAGCAGCGTCGTTCCCGAACGGGGACAGCCGATGACGAAGATCGGCCGGCTGGTCTGCGGATTCATGCCGCGCCAAAGTACGCCGGTTACCTGAGTCGTCCTGCAAAACTACCTCAACGTAACCTGAAAGTTCACCCACGTCTCTCCCATCCATGCCGGCGCGGCCGGTGGTCTCGGGCGAAAGCGGACGTCCGAAGGGTCCGAGATGGATCGATTGGTAGGAGACTTCCCTTTGAGCGAGAAATAAGCTAAGGTAACAACCGAAGTGCCGGGAGAGGTCGCCCGGCAGGAAAGGACACGCTTGCGACAAGGAGGGCTGATGACGACTCCCCGGCAGTGTTTCGTTGCGCCGCCTCCGTCGCCGCGTGTTCCCCCGCGTGTCCCCGCCCCGCCGTACGGGTTGACCGCCACGGCCTGGGCGCACGACTTCCCAGATAGCTGAGCCGCGTCCTCACCGTCCCTTGACGGACCCCCTCTTCGCAGGCCGGCGCGCGTTCACCGCGCCCGGCGCGGTCACTGACGTCTCGATGCGGAAGCGTGCATTCACATGGGTGAATTCTTCAGTGTCGCCTTCGGTTTTCCGACGGCGCTTTTCAGTTTCTCTCTCCTGGTCGTCGTCGTGTACTGGGCGCTCGTCCTGGTAGGCGGCCTGGGGATCGACCTCCTCGGCGGCGGCGCCGATGCCGATACGGGGGCCGGCGCCGCCACCGAGGACGGGGACGCCGAAGACGGGCCCGGCGCCGGACCGCTCGCGTTCCTCGGGCTCGGCGGCGTCCCCGCCACGGTCGTGATCTCCCTGCTCATCGCCTTCGCGTGGTTCGTCAGCCTGGCGGGGGCGGCGCTGCTCGACGGCGCCGTCCTGCGGACGTTCGTCCTGGTCGCGGCGCTGATCGCGGCCTGGGCCGGGACGCGGCTGACCGTACTGCCGCTGCGCCGCGCCTTCCGGCACCCGGCCGCGGCGTCGCTGCGCGACTTCGTCGGGCTGCCCTGCGTCATCCGCACCGGACGGGTCGGCCCCGACTTCGGCCAGGCCGAGGTCACCGCCCCCGACGGCTCGTCCGCCATCGTCCAGGTGCGGCAGCCCGCCATGGACGTGGCCGTGGCGGGCGAGGCGGAGGGCACCCGGCTCACCGCCGGCAGCACCGCACTGATCTTCGATTTCGACCCGGCCGGCCAGTTCTTCTGGGTCATGCCGCACGACGCGGCATTCGACCGTCCGGCCCTCTGAGCAACCTCCGCGAAACCCCCGCGACCTTACCCCCGACAGCCAGGGATCCTCGATGGAAACCATCACAGTGGGCGCCGGTGTGCTCCTCGCGCTCGTCCTTCTCATCCTCATCGGCCTGGTGCTGATGGTGAAGAAGCTGTTCCAGAAGGTCGACCAGGGCCGCGCCCTCATCATCTCCAAGTTCAAGAAGGTCGACGTCACCTTCACCGGCGCGGTCGTCTTGCCGGTGCTGCACAAGGCCGAGATGATGGACATCTCGGTGAAGACGATCGACATCGAGCGGACCGGCCGGGAAGGCCTGATCTGCAAGGACAACATCCGCGCCGACATCCGCATCACGTTCTTCGTCCGCGTCAACAAGACCAGCGAGGACGTGGTGAAGGTGGCGCAGGCCATCGGCACCGAGCGCGCCAGCAGCCAGGAGACGCTGCAGGAGCTGTTCGCGGCCAAGTTCTCCGAGGCGCTGAAGACCGTCGGCAAGCACCTGGACTTCGCCGACCTCTACACCCGCCGCGACGAGTTCCGCGACCACATCATCCGGGTCATCGGCACGGACCTGAACGGCTACAGCCTTGAGGACGCCGCGATCGACTACCTGGAGCAGACGCCGCTGCTCTCCCTGGACAAGTCCAACATCCTGGACGCCCAGGGCATCCGGAAGATCACCGAGCTGACCGCGATCGAGCACGTCCGCACCAACGAGCACGCCCGCAACGAGGAGAAGGAGATCACGCGCCAGAACGTCGAGGCGCGCGAGGCGATCCTCGAACTGGAGCGCCGCCAGGCCGACGCGGAACTGCGCCAGGAGCGCGAGGTCGAGACCGTCCGGGCCCGCGAGGTGGCGGAGATCGAGCGGGTGAAGGCGGAGGAGCGGCTGCGGGCGCAGACCGCGCACATCCGCACCGACGAGCAGCTCGGCGTCCAGACCGAGAACAAGAACCGCGAGGTCTCGGTCGCCGCGAAGAACAAGGAGCGCGTCCTCGCGATCGAGAGCGAGCGGATCGAGAAGGACCGCCTCCTGGAGGTCATCGCCCGCGAGCGGGAGACGGAGCTGACCCGGATCTCCGCCGACAAGGAGGTCGAGGCCGAGAAGCGGGAGATCGCCAACGTCGTCCGCGAGCGGATCGCGGTCGAGCGGACCGTCGCCGAGCAGGAGGAGGGCATCAAGCGGCTGCGGACGGTCGAGGAGGCCGAGCGCACCCGCCAGGCGGTCATCATCAACGCGGAGGCCGAGGCGCAGGAGAACCTGGTCAAGGACATCAAGGCCGCCGAGGCCGCCGAGGCCGCAGCCGAGCACCGGGCCCGCGAGGAGCTCACGATGGCGCAGGCGCGCCAGGAGGCCGCCGAGATGGACGCGCAGGCGAAGATCCGGCTGGCCGAGGGCCTGCGGGCCGAGACCGCCGCGGCCGGGCTCGCCGAGGTCCAGGTGCGCGAGAAGGACGCCGAGGCCATCGAGAAGGTCGGCCGCGCCGAGGCCGCCGTCGCGCGGGAGAAGGCGCTGGTCGAGGCCGCCCGGATCCGCGAGAGCCTCAAGGCCGAGGCGGAGGGCCTGAACGAGAAGGCCGGCGCGATGGCCGCGCTGGACGACGCGTCCCGCCAGCACGAGGAGTACCGGCTGCGGCTGGAGACCGAGAAGGACATCCGGCTCGCCGGGATCGACGTGCAGCGGCAGGTCGCCGAGGCGCAGGCGAGCGTGGTCGCGGCCGGGCTGGAGTCGGCCGACATCAACATCGTCGGCGGCGACAGCGTGTTCTTCGACCGGCTCGTCGGTTCCATCGCCCTCGGCAAGGGGGTGGACGGCTTCGTCCAGAACTCCGAGGTGGTGCAGTCGGTCGCCGGCCCGTGGCTGGACGGTTCGGGCAGCTTCACCGACGACATGGCCAAGCTGCTCGGCTCGGTCGACGCCGGCGGCGTCCGCGACCTGACCATCTCCGCGCTCCTGCTGCGGATGATCAAGGCGGGCGGTCCCGACGTGTCCGGCTTCCAGGACCTCCTGGACACCGCCCGCCGCCTGGGCGTGGCCGACACCCCGCTGTCCCAGATCAACGGATCCGCCCTGACCGCCGGCAACTGACAGCGGATCGCGGCGAGCCGTGTCCCAGCGGCCGGCTCGCCGCGCTCGGGCGCACGAACGATGCAGAGACGGGAGCGACGGGTGAGCGAGGACGTCAGGGAGGCCGCCGGGGCCGAGGGCGCTGAGGCCGGGCGGGCGGAGCTTGACCACGGGACGTACGAGGTGCTGCGTGCGCGGCTCGGCGAGCATGCCGGGGAGCTGGCGCGGCGGGCGGAGGCGCTGAACGACCGGCGGCTGGAGGTCTTCGGCGGGGCGGAGCTGCGGCTGGCGGGCACCGAGCAGATCCGGACGGCGCACAACTGCGTCCCGCGCGACGTGGTGGCGCTCGGCGGGACGATGCTGTTCGGCTACAACGTCTTCCTCGGGCTGAAGCCGGAGACGACGGTCGACGACGTGTTCTCCCTGCACCGCTTCACGCGGGACGGGGACGGCATCGCGTTCACCCCGACCGGGCCGGAGGCGGTGCCGGGGCTGCTCGACGACCCGCGGTTCCAGCGCGACTTCGCCGACATGTACCGGTACTACCGGCAGGCGCGGCTGCTCCAGCTCCGCCTGGTGGACGGGCGGCTGCTCGCCGTGTTCCAGACCGGGCCGCGCCTGTCCGATCTGCGCGTCCTGCGGTGGCGGACGGCCCCCGACGGCACCGTCGCGTACGAGGACAACCAGGGCGAGCGCGACCACGAGTTCCCGGCGGCGCACGACGTCGACTGGGTCGAGACCACCCGGGACGACCACGTCCTCGGGCGGCACCCGCACATCTCGGTCGAGGGCGAGGTGTTCGTCGAGACGATCGGCGGGACGCTCACCGTCAAGATCGAGGACAACACCGGCAGCGGCACGGGCATCTACTCCGAGCCGGTCGACGAGCCGCTGCAGTCCCTCGCGGACGCCGACATCCTGCACGCGCGGGTCGGGGCGCTGATCCTGCTGCGGATCCGCCCGTACAACGAGACGGCCTGGCGGCACCTGGTGTTCAACGTCCGCACCAAGCAGATCGTGCGGCTCGACGGGATCGCGCAGGCGTGCCGGAGGCTGCCGGACGACCACGGGATCATCTTTCCGGGCGGCTACTACCTGGACACCGGCGCCGCGAAGACCTTCGACACCGACGTCTCGGGCCTGGAGTACGAGCGCGTCATCCGCTCCCCCAACGGCGAGGACGTCCTGTACGTCTTCCACTCGCGCGAGGACGGGCGGTCGCTGCTGCTGCCGTACAACGTGATCCGCAAGCAGGTCACGACGCCGGTCACCTGCCACGGGTACTCGCTGTTCGAGGACGGGACGCTCGCCGTCATGCGCGCGTTCTCGGAGGAGCCCGCGCGCGTCCACCCGCTGCAGATCTGGCGGACGCCGTTCGTCTCCGACGCCCACGCCGCGGCGCAGCCCGTGGGGACGGGCCCGTTGGAGCGGGTGGGGAACGCGGACCTGGTGCGCGGTATCTCCGAATGCCTCTCCATCACCCGCATGGTGGACGAGATGTCGCCGGCGACCCGCGTGTTCGAGGCGCTGATCTCGGCGTGCACGCGGACGGCCGACCTGTACCACTGGCTCGCCGACGACGACCTCGGGGACGTGGCCGCGCCGCTGGGAGACGTCCGCTCGACCGCCGGGCAGGTCCTGGACGAGTACGAGAAGGTCCGGGCGCTCACCGACCAGGCTGTTGCCGCTGTTTCCGAGACCGCCGGCGACATCGCCGCGCTGGTCCGCCGGGCACGCACCGAGGCACCGTCGACCGCGGACGGCTGGATCGGCCGGCTCGCCGAGTTCCGCCGGGCCCAGGGGCATCTGGAAACTCTGCGCGACCTCCGGTACGTCGACACGGCCCGGATCGACGAACTTTCCGAGACCGCCCGTACCGAACTCGGGGACACCGGGCGAGGCGCCGTCGAGTTCCTCCAGGGCGAGGACGCCTTCACCGGCTACCACGCCGAGGTCGAGCGGATCACCGAAGCGGCGCGGGCCATCGAGACCGCCTCCGACGCCACGCCTCTGGCCGATCTCCTCGACGCGCAGAACGAGGGCCTCGAAGTCGTCACCGAGGTGGTCGGCGACCTGGACATCACCGACGCCACGGCCCGGACCGCGATCTTGGAGCGCGTCGGGGAGGTCCTCGGCGGCCTCAACCGCGCCCGCGCCGTCCTGGACAACCGGCGCCGCGACCTGCTCGGACGGGAGGGCCGCGCCGAGTTCGCCGCCGAGCTGGCGCTGCTCGACCAGTCCATCGCCGGGGCGCTCGCGGGCGCGGACACGCCCGAGGCCTGCGACGAGCAGCTCGGCCGCCTGCTCCTCCGCCTGGAAACCCTCCAGGCCCGCTTCTCCGACCTGGACGACTTCCTGTCCGAGCTGGACTCCAAGCGCACCGAGGTCTACGAGGCGTTCTCGTCCCGCAAGCAGACCCTCCTGGACGAGCGCGCCCGCCGCACCGACCGCCTCACCGAGTCGGCCGAGCGCATTCTCTCCGGCGTCCGCCGCCGCGCCGCCACCCTCGGGTCCCCGGACGAGGTCAACACCTACTTCGCCACCGACGCGATGGTGGGCCGGCTGCGCGGGATCGCCGACGAGCTGCGCGCCCTGGACGACGGCGTCCGCGCGGAAGAACTGGAAGGCCGCGTCAAGTCCGCCCGGCAGGAGGCGGGCCGCGCCCTGCGCGACCGGCTCGACCTCTACGGCGACGACGGCGGGACGATCCGGCTCGGGCGGCACCGGTTCGCGGTGAACACCCGCCCGATCGAGCTGACCCTCGTCCCGCACCGCGACACGGTCGCCTTCGCGATCACCGGCACCGACTACCGGGCCCCCGTCCTCGACGAGGGCTTCGCGGCGACCCGCCACCTGTGGAACCAGAACCTCGTCTCGGAAACTCCGGAAACCTACCGCGCCGAGTACCTGGCGACGTCGATCCTCGCGGACGCCGACCCCGGCGAGCTGCGCCGGGCCGCCGCCGAGGACCGCCTCCTCAGCCTCGTCCGCGACGCGGCCGCCGACCGGTACGACGAGGGCTACGAGCGCGGCGTCCACGACCACGACGCGGCCCGCATCCTGGAGACCCTGCTGCACCTGCGCGCCGACGCCGGCCTGCTGCGCTACCCGGCCCCGGCCCGCGCGGCCGCGCAGATCTTCTGGACGCACGGCACCGGGCCCGCCGGGCGCAGCGCGTGGACGACCCGGGCGCGTTCCCTCGTCCGCGCCCGCCGGACGCTGGGACGTCCGGACGGCCTGGCCGCGCTGACCACCGAACTCGCCTCGTCCATCACCGAGTTCACCGACCGCGCCGGGCTCGCCGCCCCCGGCGCCCGGCTCGCCGCCGAGTACCTGATCGAGGAGCTCGCCACCGCCCCCGACGGCTTCGTCACCAGCCAGAGCGCCCGCGACCTGCTGAAGAGCTTCGGCGAGACGCACCGCGCCGACCTGGAGAAGGACCTTGCCGACCTCGGCGACGACCTCGCCGCCCGCCACCAGCTCGCCGAAGCCTGGCTGGCACCGTTCGCCGACGACCCGTCCGACCTGCCCGAGGCGGTCGCGACGCTGCTCTGCGCGTCCGCCCGCTACGACTCCCCCGCCGCGCTGACCGCGACCATCGACGACCTGCTCGGCAACCACCCCCGCATCACCGACCGCCGTATCGACATGCGCTTGGACGAGTCACTCGCCCGCACGCACCATTTCC
Organism: Actinomadura sp. 7K507; assembly: GCF_004348425.1. GTDB lineage: Bacteria > Actinomycetota > Actinomycetes > Streptosporangiales > Streptosporangiaceae > Spirillospora. The sequence continues at coordinate 9,170 of NZ_SMKK01000182.1, read as the reverse complement.
GTTCAGAGCGCGTCCCGGCTTTCCGCGCTTACCAGAAACAGCGGAACGACCTCATCTCGACGGAAGAGAAGCGCCTCGGCGTCGCCGCTCTCAAGCCGCGCACGATGAGCGCGTTCGTCCGCAACCGCCTGGTCGACGAGGTGTACCTCCCTCTGATCGGCGACAACCTCGCCAAGCAGCTGGGCGCAACCGGCGACGGCAAGCGCACGGACCAGATGGGGATGCTGCTGCTCATCTCCCCGCCTGGCTACGGCAAGACGACCCTCATGGAATACGTCGCCGAACGCCTCGGTGTGGCCCTCGTCAAGGTGGACGGCCCCGCCCTCGGCCACGACGTCACGTCCCTCGACCCCGCCCAGGCGCCCAACGCGACCGCCCGCCAGGAAGTCGAGAAAATCAACTTCGCCCTCGACATGGGCAACAACGTCCTGCTCTACCTGGACGACATTCAGCACACCTCTCCCGAACTCCTGCAGAAGTTCATCCCCCTCTGCGACGCCCAGCGCCGGATCGAGGGCGTCAAGGACGGCGAGCCACGCACCTACGACCTGCGCGGCAAACGCTTCGCGGTCTGCATGGCGGGCAACCCGTACACCGAGTCCGGGCAGCGTTTCCGCATCCCCGACATGCTCGCCAACCGCGCCGACGTGTGGAACCTGGGCGACGTCCTGTCCGGGAAGGACGACCTGTTCGCGCTGAGCTACATCGAGAACGCCCTGACCTCGAATTCCGTCCTCGCGCCCTTGACGAACCACGACCGTTCCGACATCGAGCTACTCGTACGCCTGGCCTCCGGCGACCAGACCGTCCGCCCCGACCGCCTGTCGCACCCCTACTCCCAGGCCGAACTGGACGAGATCCTGTCCGTCCTGGAAAAGCTCGTCCACGTCCAGCAGGTGCTCCTGACCGTCAACCGCACCTACATATCGTCCGCGGCTCAAGACGACTCCGCCCGCACCGAGCCTCCATTCCGCCTCCAGGGCTCCTACCGCGACATGAACAAACTCGCCGAACGAATCCTCCCGGTCATGAACACGGCCGAACTCGAAGCGGCCATAGACGACCACTACCGAGCCGAATCCCAAACCCTGACCTCAGACGCCGAAGCCAACATCCTCAAGCTGGCCGAACTCCGCGGCACCCTGACCCCCGCCCAGGAAGCCCGCTGGACGGAAATCAAAGACGCCTACCAACGATCCCAAACCCTGGCCGGCAACCAGGAAGACCCGTCCGTAGGAGCCCTCCTCCACCTGGCCGACAAACTCACGGCCATAGAAAAGGCCCTACGCCCCCACTGACAACCCACGGCGGACGCGCCACACCGCGCGTCCCCGCGACGCAACTGCCCACCCGCCGCCATGCCCGCCCCACCTCAGGGACGCGGCGGATGATCGAGCAGAGGTCGCTGGCGTAGTCGGTTCCGTCCCGCGCAGGGTCGGCGAACCGGGACGAGGCCCGGCGGCGCGCCGCGAAGATCTACGCGCGGATCCAGTAGGAGCACCAGACTGCAAATGGAGGCCCTCAAAAAAAATGCGGCCCCCTCGCGGGGGCCGCCCTGTCGGCCGTAACCGGCTTCGTATGCCCGTCAGTCTAGTTGCAACTCCGGCATGGAGGGGGTGCGTGAGGGGCTGCTGGGTAACCTGAGTTGAACGACTGCCTGGACGGTCAGTCCGTGCCCCCGACGACCTGACCAAGAGGCCGGAGAGGTTTCTCACCGGGTGGGCTGACTGCCGCTTGCACCCACGCGACGCAAGCCGTCCGCAGTCGCTCATCGGGCATCCGATGGCCGCATGCCAAAGGGTACGGCGGTGCTTCGGGGGTGGCCGTCCTGCGGATTCAGGTGTGCTTGAGCTCCTCGGCGAGGCGCCGGAAATCGTCGGGGGTCATGATGAGTCTGGGGCCGGAGGGGTCCTTGCTGTCGCGAATGGCGACCGTCCCAGGAACGCCGGCGACCTCCACACACTCACCGCCGTTGGAGGTGCTGCGGCTGGCTTTGCGCCACACCGCGCGGCTCAGGTCCATCTCTCTTCCACCGTCCTGCGGATCAGCTCGATGCTCGCGGCCATCGGCAGGGCCAGGCTGCGAAGTTCCCGGAGGGTTCTCGCGACCGCGGCCAAAGCTTCCGGCTCGCTCAGGGTGAGTCCACGATACGCGCTTTCGACGTACACCACCTCTGATCGGTCCTCCAAGGTCGCCACGACGAACGGCCCGGAGTTGCCTCCGTGCTCACCGTTGCTGGGCACGACCTGAACGGTCACGTGACGGCCGGCCACGCTGATCAGGTATTCGAGCTGCTCACGCATGATCTCCTTGCTGCCGACCTCGCGGTGCAGGACCGCTTCGTCCAGCAGGACGGTCAGTGCAGGAGGAGGATCCTTCCGCAGGATCTCCTGACGCCTGATGCGGGCGTCCACCGCTTCCTTGTCCCCATGCAGGATCGCGTTTGCGTATGCCGGTGTCTGCACGAGGCCTGGAACGACCGTGAGGCTGTACGCCGTTAGCTCCACGGCGTCAGATTCGACCGTCGGCCAATCAAACCATGTCGGATATGCCGCAGGTCTTTCCAGAGTTCCTGAAGTCCTCCCCCTGTCTCAAGGGCCTCGTCAGCGGTCACGGCGAACTCGAACGTACAACGAGTACGCCCGAGTTCCACCAAAGACACATATTGCGTCGTTACGCCCAGTTTGTTGCCAAGGCGTTCCTGACTGAGCCCTGTGCCGGTGCGGTGCCGGCGGAACGCCTTGCCGAAGGCGATGAGCATGGGGGACGCGCCGTTGCGCTTGCCGTGCTGACGGGAGGGTGACATAGAGGCATGGTCTCTCAAGACTCCTCAAGTTGTCATCAAGTGCCGCATGATCTGTTTTCTTTTTCTTTCATGCTTGATGGTTTCTCATGCGTGCCGGCTGCCTCAATTGGCAGGCAGGCAACCGACACGCAACAAAGGTCCCACGATGACGACAGCAGCACTCGCACCAGAAACACCGACCCTCGTTCTAGAACCGTCCGACCAGGCACCGGGCCTGGCCCGCCGCTTCCTCATGGCGCGCTTCCGGGAACTGGGGATAACCGACGACTACATCGGCCGGCTCGTGGTCACGGAATTGGTGACCAATGTCCACAAACACGTGGGATTCGGACACATCGTCGTCCGGGTCTTTCCGGACAAGCGTGACGACCTCATCGTCATCGAGGTCCAGGACGAAGGCGCGGGCCTGCCGGTCGTCGGGGCCGAGGACCACGACGCCACCAGCGGACGCGGTCTGCTGCTCATGGCGCAGCTCGTCCATGACTGGGGCGTCCGCCCGCTCACGAGGAAGGAAAGACCGTATGGACTCGCTGCGCCCGCTGAACGTCCAGGCGCGGCGCCACCTTCTGCGCTGGCGCACCAACCGGGGCCGTGCCACGGCCATCCGCTACCTGGACCTGCTCGCCGTCACCGTCGCAGCCAAGGGATTCAGGTGCGTCAAGCTCTACCAGGCCGACGAACTCCCCACCCGGCCCCCGCTGCTTTGGGTCTTCGCCTTCGGCCCCGAACACCACGTCCGCATCGCGGTGAGCGTCCGCGCCACATCCGGCGCCACCTGGGCCTACCACGAGGCCGGGCGCGGCAGGCGCGGCTATCTCGCCCCTTGCGGCGACACCAAGTACGCCGCTGAGCAGGTGGACGCCATCCTCAAGCACCACATGTTCCCCGACACCTGGTGAAGATCGCACCCGCCCTAATGGATTCTCTGGTGCACGAGGGCGCTCTGGTCGATCCCATGATCGAGATCAGCGGGGGACGAGGGGGACGGCGCGGTATCCGGGGCGAGGATCAGGCCCCGCCCCGGTCCGGGAAGAGGCTCCGCGCGGATGCTGTGGTTCTTCGCCGTCGAGGGGTGGTCGGCCGCCGGGGGTCCTTGCGCCGTGGCTCTACCCTGTCCTGGAAGCAGACGACAGGAGCAAAGCATGGGTAAGCATGAGAATCCGGACACCGATCACATGGCCGAGTTCCGGTCGCTCGACACCGACGGGTCCGGCTACCTCAGCCGGGACGAGCTCATCGCCGCCTTCGCCGCCTCCGGCGATCCGCGCTCCATCGAGGAGATCGACGCCTACATCGCGACCGCCGACAAGAACGCCGACGGTGAGATCTCCTACAAGGAGTTCCTCGGCGGCTGACCTCGGCGGGACGGTCATGGGACGTCGCGGCGCATCAGCACCCCGGTGATGATGACGAAGACGACGATGTAGGCGAGCATGACGGCCACGGCGGGGGCGGCGGTGAGGTTGTCGACCACGCCGGGTGTGCCGCCTTCTTCCGACACCGGCCTGGCGCCGACGGCCGCGGCGATCGAACCGGCGGCCGTCCCCGGCAGGACGTCCGTCACGGGAACCAGCCAGTCCAGCAGCGACGAGACGGCGCGCAGCAGGTTCTCCACCGCCAGCGTCCACACCAGGCCGAGGGCCACGGCGAGTGCGGGGCTGCGGACGAGCGTCCCGATGGCGAGGCCGGCGGTCGTCCACAGGGCGAGGATCAGGGCGCCGGCTCCGAGCCCGCGGGCCAGGTCCCCCGCGGACGGCCAGACGATGCCCTGGCCTTCGACGGCCGCCAGCGATAGAGCGATGCCCATGTCGAGGGCGAACGTCCCGAGCAGGACGACGAGGACGATGCCGCCCAGCGCGGTGAAGGTGCCGCCGAGGACGGACGAGCGTCCCGGCCCCTGGGTGAGCGCGGTCTTCCACGTGCCCCATCCGTAGCCGCTTCCGGCGGCCAGCGCGCCCAGGGCGAACAGGATCGCCCCGCCGAACATCGGCATTCCCTGCACCGCCGCGAGGGGGACGCTCTCCGGCATGACGTCCGCGAGCAGTTGCCGGGGCTCACCCTCGCTGGCGAAGCCGCCGCCGTTGCGGTACGAGAGGTAGGGGAACACGTAGCCGAAGGTGGTGCTCAGCAGCAGCCACACCGCGCCCAGCGTCCACAGAGCCGGCCATCGCCGAAGGCGCAGGAGTTCGGCGCGTGTGGTGGCGGTCAGGGTGGTCATCGGTCTGCCTCCTCGTCGGCGGTCATCTCGAAGAAGACCTCTTCCAGCGAACGTTCGACCGGGCGGATCTCGTGGACGTCGATGTCCTCGGCGACCAGCGCCCGGGTGAGCTCGGCGGCGCGGCCGGGGTCGACGCGCAGGTGCAGGGCGCCGTCGGCGACCGTCACCTCGTCCCCGAGGAGCCGCGTGCTGACGGCCAGCGCCTTCTCCACGGGCTCGGCGCGGACGCGCAGGCCGCCGGCGCCGCGCAGTTCGTCGACCGTGGCCTCGGCGACGAGCCGTCCCCGGTTGATCACTCCGACGCGGTCGCACGTCTCCTGCACCTCGCTCAGCATGTGGCTGGACAGCAGCACCGTGTGCCCGGCGGCGGCCAGCTCTTTCAGCAGCCGCCGCATGTCGCCGACACCGGCGGGGTCGAGGCCGTTGGTGGGCTCGTCGAGGATCAGCAGGCCGGGGTCGCCGAGCAGCGCCCCGGCCACCCCGAGCCGCTGCTTCATGCCGAGGGAGTAGGTCTTGAAGTCGTCGGCCGCGCGTCCGGCCAGGTCGACCCGTTCCAGCGCGCGGCTCACGTCGTCGTCGCCGAGGCGGCGGTAGCGCGCCAGGACCCGCAGGTTGTCGCGCCCGCTGAGATACGGGTAGAACCCCGGGCCCTCGATCAGGGCGCCGACGCGGCGGTTCACGGCCGCGGTGCCGGCGGGCCGGCCCAGCACGGTGGCGGTGCCTCCGGTGGGACGGATCAGGCCGAGGATCATGCGCAGCGTGGTCGTCTTCCCCGCCCCGTTCGGCCCGAGGAAGCCGTACACCTCGCCGCGTCGCACGGTCAGGCTCACCGCGTCGACGGCGAGATGCTCGCCGTACCGTTTCGTCAGGCCCAGGGTGCGGACGGCCGTGTCGGTGCGCTCACTCATGCGACCGATCGTGGCCGGTCACCACGGGCCGGGTCGTCCTCCAGACGGCGACAACCCCCGTACGCCCCCTGGCGTACGCCGTCGGCTCGCGCGTTCCGCTTCCCGTTTATGATCGTCCGCATGGCTGGCCGGGTTCGGGGCGCCGCGCCTCCCAGGGCGATCGCGGCGGGTGACGTCGTGGCCGCGTTCTCGCGCGTTCTCGCCGAGTGGACGGCCGCGCAGATCGTTCATGTCGACGCCGGCAGCGAGAGGGCGGCGGTGCTCGAACTGGACTGGTCGGGTCCCGAGCCCGCGTCCGTCGAGGATCTCGGTGAGGTGTCGCCGCTCAGGCTGACCCACCACTCCTGGGACGGGGGCCTGTCCTACTGCAACTACGAATGGGTTCTCCCCCGCAGCTACAAGGTCATAGGGAACCTGCCGCCGCTGCACGACGAACCGTCGCGCAGCTACTCCACCGGCTGGTGGCTCGGTGATCAGCTGGCCCGGCAGCGCCGCTGGGACGCGGGCGTCCGCGAGGATCCAGTCGATCCGGGGGTGGCGGCCTACACCGGTGCCGAGATGAACGACCTCCTCGGCGAGCCGGCCGAACCGCATACCGGTATCCGGATCCTGAACGTCGGGGGCGTCGAGTCGCTCGACTGCGAGCGGCTCGTCCGCCGGTTCCCGAACGTGACGGACCTCGGGTTGAGGGGCGACCTCGGCCTGCTGTCGGCGGCGGGGAGCCTCAACGGGCTGGGGTCGTTGCGGCGGCTGCACATCGTCGACCTGTTCGGGATGGGCGGTGACGACCGCCTGCTCCCCCAGCGTGTTCCCGCCCTGGAGGCGCTGCTCCTGCACAGCGTCCCCGCCGAGTACGCCGCCGCGATGCGCTCGGCCTGGCGCCGGGAGGTACCGAACGGCACCTTCGTCGACATCCGCGGCGCCCGCAAGCCCGAATGGGTCGCCGAGAACCGGGACAACCCCCTGCGCGGCTGGGGAGACCGCGAACAGATCAGCGGCGCCCGCGTCAAGAAGGCCGTCGCCCAGTACAGGTCGACACGGCGGGCCGTCATGGCCGCGCTCGCCGAAGAACCCGACGGTGATCGGCGGGCACGGCTGGTCGAGATCGGGCGGCGGTACGGCGAGGCGTTCAACCGGCTGGACGGCCGCTCACCCTTCATCGAGACCGTGGAGCGCGAGGAGCTGTTCGCCGCCCTCGACCTCATCGTGGACGAGGCCGAAGCCGCTCACGGCTCGGCCATGCCCTGGGCCCGGGAGAGTCTCGCGTCGGGCGTGGACACCGTCCGCGACTGGTAAACGCGCCCCTGCACGGCAATCTCCATTTGCCGATGCAAATTCTGTTAACGTATGCGAACCTCGCTCGTGGTCGTCGCGTCTCATTCTCCATGAGCGACACGAGCACAGTACGTTCGCATATGCAACAGGAGAAGTCCATGCGCCCTCCCCGACTGATCGTCCCCGGTGTGCTGAGCCTGGCACTGCTGGCACTGGCCGGCTGCACGGGCTCGGACAAGGACGAGCCCGTCGACCCCCAGGGCGGCCCGGCGAGTCCCGCGGCGGCCGGCGGGTCGCGCGGGGACGGCGGCGGAACACCCGTCGGCGGCCCGGCAAGCGGGGTCACGGTCACCCTTCCGGCGGGATGGAAGCAGGTCGACCCCACGCAGGACTCCTCCCCGGTTGTCCAGACCTCGTTCCGTACATCCGGCTCCAGCGGGGAGATCATCAAGGAACTGCTCGGCGAGCAGAAGGAGATCGGCGTGGTGTGGGGGATCGACTCGTCCGTCACGTCCGGTTTCGCGCCGAACCTGACCACCGGCTGCGACAGCGGCGGCCTCATCGGCACCGAGCTGGAGACCTTGAAGGAGAAGGCGCGCAGGCTCAACAAGGGCGCCCAGATCACCGACCTCACCGTCAGCGGGAAGCCCGGGTTCAAGATGACCGCCACGAGCACGGGACGCGACGGGATCACCACCGACGCTATCGAGGTCAGAGTCCCCGTCTCCGATGAGCGTTACTGCTTCGTCAACCTGGCGGCCGAGCAGGGCGCCATGCCCCCGGCCGCCGAGCAGGTCGTGTCTTCGTTCAAGCTCGCATGAGCACGACCCGGAAGGCGGCCCGATGAATCCCGATCACGTCCCCTACGTGCTTTTCCCAGGCTTCATGCTCTTCGGTCTGCTCTTTGTCGCGATCGGAGTTCGCGTCATCCGCACCGGGCGCCACCTCCGGCGGTTCGGGCACCGGGCGCCGGGCGTCGTGGTGCGAACGGCCACGAGGGGCCAGGTCAGCTACCCCACCGTGCGGTTCCGCATGCCGGACGGCACCGAACGCGAAACGCAGTCCGATCTGGGCACTAACCTGCCCACATTTCGAAAAGGGCAGGCGGTCACCGTGCTCTACGACCCGGACGACCCCGATCGGGCCCGTCTGGACGGGCCGACCGGCAGCGGCACCCTGCACGGCGCGATCTTCATCGCGTTCGGGCTCTGCTTCGCGGGCGTCGGAGCCATCGGGACGGCCGCGATCGTGTTCGTGACCCTCGGCTAGCGCGGCCGACGGGGCGGGGCGGGTCAGCCTCGCTGGATGCTGAAGGTCGAGCAGCCGGAGCTGGTGACGCGGCCTTGGAGCTGGTCAGGGTTGCTGGAGGAGAGACGGGCGCTCAGCGAGACCATCTCGTAGTCGCCCGGCCGGCTGATCCAGCGGTCGCCGCGCAGTATGAGTGAACTGCCGGTGACGGTACCGGTCACCATGAAGGAACCGCTGAGCGCCGAAGGGTTGCTCGAATCGGGCGAGAAACGGAAGATGCCGGTGACCCTGCCGGTCGACCTCTGGACGAGCGTGAGCCTCATCCGGGTAAGGCCCTGGTTGCAGGTGTAGGTGCCCTCCCAGCTGCCGTTCACCGAGCCCGACGTCAGGGAGGAGGGGCGCGACGGCGTCGACAGCTCCGGCGGGGGCGGGATCTCGCGGGTCGTGCTCTCCGCGGTCGGGTTGAGGTTGCCTATCATGCAGCCGGAGCCGAACAGGCCGACCGCGGCGATGGCCGCCGTGACCGCGGTGACCCGGACGCCACCACGCCGCTGACCGGAACTGAGCTGGCGACTTCTCATAGAGGAACCCTTTGGCTACTGATCGTTCCTGCGCACGATCATTTCGGCACGCATCATGCCAGAACCGGCACAGGAACGAAGACGATCGGACCGAAGCTGAGACGATCACCAGCCGGTGACGGTTCCCTCCGGGT
>NZ_SMKK01000181.1 GCF_004348425.1 Actinomadura sp. 7K507 | reverse complement strand
GGCCAGTCTCGTGGCGAGGATCGAGGGGGAGGACCCGGGGCGGGACGCGCTGCTGCTGCACGGGCATCTCGACGTGGTGCCGGCGCAGGCGGAGGACTGGACGCGGGATCCCTTCGGGGGAGAGATCGCGGACGGGTGCGTCTGGGGCCGCGGCGCCGTGGACATGAAGGATATGGACGCGATGATCCTGGCCGTGGTGCGGCAGCGGCTCAGGGAGGGGCGCAGGCCGCCGCGGGACGTGGTGCTCGCGTTCCTGGCCGATGAGGAGGCCGGGGGCAAGTGGGGTGCGCAGTGGCTGGTGAGGGAGCATCCGGAGTTGTTCGAGGGGTGCACCGAGGCCGTCGGGGAGGTCGGGGGGTTCAGCCTGACCGTGCCCGGAGATCGGCGGATGTACCTGATCGAGACGGCGGAGAAGGGCATCGCGTGGATGAACCTGACCGCCAAGGGGACCGCGGGGCACGGGTCGATGGTGCATCCGGACAACGCGGTGACGGCGGTCGCGGCGGCGGTCGCGAGGCTGGGGTCGCACGAGTTTCCGGTGCGGTTGACGAAGTCGGTGCGTGCCTTCCTGGAGCGGGCGTGCATGGCGTACGGGGTGGAGTTCGATCCGGAAAGGCCGGAAAAGTGCCTTACGGAGATCGGCCCACTGGCGCGGATGATCGGGGCGACGCTGCGGAACACGCTCAATCCGACGCGGCTGGACGCCGGGTATAAGACGAATGTCATTCCGCAGAGTGCCACCGCACAGGTGGACGGACGGTTCCTTCCCGGATATGAGGAGGAGTTCTTCGCGGTCGTGGATGAACTGCTCGGGCCGGACGTCGAGCGGGATTTCGTCCACCATGACCAGGCGATCGAGACCGACTACGAGGGCGCGCTCGTCGCGGCGATGGAGGCGGCGCTGACCTCGGAGGACGCCGGTGCGCTGCCGGTTCCGTACTGCCTGAGCGGCGGGACGGACGCCAAGTCGTTCGCCCGGCTGGGCATGAGGTGCTTCGGCTTCGTGCCGCTGAAATTGCCCCCAGAGCTGGACTTTTCTGGAATGTTCCATGGGATCGACGAGCGCGTTCCGGTGGACGGCCTGCGTTTCGGCGTGAGGGTCCTCGATAAGTTCCTTGATCGCTCCTGAATTTGCCAACGCCAATGCGTTCCGTGGTGCTATCGTCACCGTCTGTTGAGGATGGTGTGGCGGCGGAGGTTGCCCGGTGGCGGGAGACGTGGCGAGGGTCGGGGCGGTCTCCGTCCGGCTGAAAGGGGTGGCGCCGGACGCTTCGCCCGTCCCGGAAGCGGTGCCGGGTGTGCGAGCGTCGCCCCTCCGGCTTCGCCACGGGCGGGCGGTCCGCGCGTCTTCGGTTCTGTTGCTCCGGTCGTGCGCACTGCCGCGGACGAGCCGTCCCTCGCGCCTGACCAACACCTGATCACAGGCTCCGGACACGCGCCCGTGCGGCTCGGGCGCGCCGATCCGGTCACTCGCCGTGCCCTCAGCACGGCACCCCCCAAGGCGCACGAGAACCGTGTGTCTCCCCCCGAACGAACGGAGCATCATGCGAACGCGGGCAAAAGGCACATCCCGTGCCGCGGTGCTCGCCGTGGGTTTTGTCGCCCTCGGCGTCGCCGCCATCCCGTCTCACGCTCTCGCCGACGTCACGAACGGCGGCGGATTCCTGAGCGGCGATCAGGTGAACGCACCGATCTCCGCCCCGGGTGAGATCTGCAGCAGCGCCGCCGGTCTGGCGTCCACCCAGTGTCACCTGGGCCACGGCGCCTCCTACCGGACACCCCTTCACCCGCGGACGCTCGGTCAGCAGACAAGTGCCCTCCCGAACCTGGGCGGCGTCCATTCGACGAGCACACTGCGCCAGGTGATGCCCTCCTCATCGGCCGTGGAGATGGGGAGTGCGGGTGGCTCCCTGTCGGTGAGGGCCGCTGCGGGGGAGGGGCGGGTTGTCGCGGCTCAAAGGAACGAACCCGGGGTGACGTGGACGTTCGGTGCGGCGGCGGTTCTGGCCGGGTTGGCCGGGGTGCTGAGGCTGGCGCGGAGGGTCGGGCGCCGGTGAGTTGAGGCCGCCGCGAGTCGCGCGGGCCACCGAGCCACCGGCCGCGAGCCGCGAGCCGCAGGTCGCGAGCCGCGGGCCACTGGCCGCGAGCCGGGGGCCACGAGCTACGGGCCACCGAGGTGGGGGGGCGAGACGCTTCGCCCGTCCCGGATTGCGCGGGTTCGGGGCGGGTGGAGCCTTGCCGCCAGGCAATGCACTCACGTTGCGTCATTTTTAACGTACATGGTGCTACGCTCCGGGCCGAACGGGCTCAGAGCGTGCGGACGGCGCGGATGACCTTGCGGCGGAGTTGAATACGGCGGCGGCCGTCGGGGTACAGGCGCAACCGATCGATCTCCCAGCCGCCGTGCTCCGCGTGCTCGGTCAGGATCTGCCGGGCGGTATCGCGCGTCGTGCCGCGGGGCAGTGACAGGACGAGGTAGGTGTACTGCGCCATCGCGACCATTATTACTTGGTCTACCCGGCCTGTGGCACCGTACCGTGGGCGTCCCCGTCCGCGCGGCGTCCGGCGGCATGTCATCCTGTCTGAGGCGCGCGGCGGTGAGAATCCCGTCCGGGGCGGAGCGAGGGTGTCGAGGCGGCGGAGACGACCGCGGGCATGAACGCGCCGTCCTGTGACGTTGTACCAAGCCGTAAGAAGAAGCTTGTGTAAGAAGGACCAAAAGACAGCGAGGTTGGAGCGACTGTGCCAGCCAAGAACGGCACCGCGAACAGTGGCCGGGGCAACGGCACCGGTACCCGCCTGGTGATCGTCGAGTCGCCCGCGAAGGCGAAGACGATCGCCGGGTACCTGGGTCGTGGCTACATCGTGGAGTCCAGTATCGGCCATATCCGGGACCTCCCGGGGAGCGCCTCGGAGGTGCCGGCCAAGTACAAGGGCGAGCCGTGGGCCAAGCTCGGCGTGAACGTCGAGCAGGAGTTCGAGCCCCTGTACGTCGTGAACTCCGACAAGCGGCAGCAGGTCACGAAGCTCAAGAAGCTGCTCGCCGAGGCCGACGAGCTCTACCTCGCGACGGACGAGGACCGGGAGGGCGAGGCGATCGCCTGGCACCTCCAGGAGGTTCTGAAGCCGAAGGTCCCCGTGCACCGGATGGTCTTCAACGAGATCACCAAGGACGCGATCCAGCAGGCCGCCGAGAACCCGCGGGAGCTGAACCTGCGGCTCGTGGACGCGCAGGAGACGCGCCGCATCCTGGACCGCCTCTACGGGTACGAGGTCAGCCCCGTCCTGTGGAAGAAGGTCATGCCGAAGCTGTCGGCGGGCCGGGTGCAGTCGGTGGCGACGCGGCTGGTCGTGGAGCGGGAGCGGGAGCGGATCGCGTTCGTCCCCGCCCACTACTGGGACATCGCGGCACAGTTCGGCACCGGCAAGGACGAGGAGCCGAAGGCGTTCAAGGCCGGTCTCGTGTCCGTGGACGGCAAGCGCGTGGCGCAGGGCCGTGACTTCTCGTCCGACGGCACTTTGAAGACGCGGGACGCGCTGCACCTGGACGAGGCGGCGGCGCGGGGGCTGGCCGAGCGGCTGCGCGACCGGCCGTACGAGGTCAAGTCCGTCGAGCGGAAGCCGTACACGCGCAAGCCGTACCCGCCGTTCCGGACGACGACGCTCCAGCAGGAGGCCAGCCGCAAGCTGAGCTACTCCGCGAAGTACACGATGTCGGTGGCGCAGAAGCTGTACGAGAACGGCTTCATCACCTACATGCGAACCGACTCGATCACGCTGTCGGAGACGGCGATCACGGCGGCGCGGCGGCAGGCGGCGGCGCTGTTCGGCGGCGAGTACGTGCCGGACAAGCCGCGTGTCTACGCGTCGAAGGTGAAGAACGCGCAGGAGGCGCACGAGGCGATCCGCCCGGCGGGCGACACGTTCCGTACCCCGGCGGAGACGGGCCTGCGCGGTGACCAGTTCCGGCTGTACGAGCTGATCTGGAAGCGGACGATCGCGTCCCAGATGAAGGACGCGGTGGGGCAGTCGGTGTCGATCCGCGTCACGGGCCTGTCGACGCGGGACGAGCGCGCCGAGTTCAGCGCGACCGGTAAGACGATCACGTTCTACGGGTTCCTGAAGGCGTACGTGGAGAGTGCGGACGACCCGTCCACCGACCGCGACGACCAGGAGCGGCGGCTGCCGAACCTGGCGGAGGGCGACCCGCTGACCGCGAACAGCGTGGACGCGGAGGGCCATTCGACCCGCCCGCCGGCCCGCTACACCGAGGCCAGCCTGGTCAAGGAGCTGGAGGAGCGGGAGATCGGGCGTCCTTCGACGTACGCCTCGATCATCGGGACGATCCTGGCCCGCGAGTACGTGTTCAAGAAGGGCACGGCGCTCGTCCCGTCGTTCCTGGCGTTCGCCGTGGTCAACCTGATGGAGCAGCATTTCGCGAACCTGGTCGACTACGACTTCACCGCCCACATGGAGGACGGTCTCGACGAGATCGCCCGTGGTGAGGCGGAGGGGGTCCGCTGGCTGACGCGCTTCTACTTCGGCGCCAACGGCGAGGAGGGCCTCAAGGAGCTGGTCGGCGACATCGGCGACATCGACGCCAAGGGCGTCAGCTCCTTCCCGATCAAGGGTTCGGACATCATGGTCCGGGTCGGCCGGTACGGGTCCTACCTCGACCGGGACGGCGAGCGGGCCAACATTCCCGACGACATCCCGCCGGACGAGCTGACTGCCGAGAAGGCGGAGGAGCTGCTGGCGCAGCCGTCCGGCGACCGGGAGCTGGGGATCGACCCGGAGTCCGGGCACACGATCGTGGCCAAGTCGGGACGCTTCGGCCCCTACGTCACCGAGATCCTCCCGGAGGCGGCGCCGCCCGCGGAGGGTGAGAAGAAGAAGCGGACGAAGAAGGCCGACACGCCCAAGCCGCGAACGGGTTCTCTCTTCAAGTCGATGTCGCTCGACACGATCACGTTGGACGACGCGCTGAAGCTGCTGTCGCTGCCGCGCACGCTCGGCGAGCTGGACGGCGAGCCCGTGACGGCGCAGAACGGGCGGTTCGGCCCGTACATCAAGAGGGGCACCGACAGCCGTTCGCTCGGTTCGGAGGAGGACCTGTTCACCGTCACGCTGGAGCAGGCGAAGGAGCTGTTCGCGCAGCCGAAGCAGCGTGGGCGCCGGGCCGCGGCGGCCGCGCCGCTGCGGGAGCTGGGGAACGATCCGTCCAGCGAGAAGCCGGTCGTGGTGAAGGAGGGGCGGTTCGGCCCGTACGTCACCGACGGTGAGACGAACGCGAGCCTGCGCAAGGGCGACGAGGTCGAGTCGATCACGATCCAGCGCGCCGCGGAGCTGCTCGCGGAGCGTCGTGAAAAGGTGGCCGAGGGCGGCGGGAAGAAGAAGCCGGCGAAGAAGCCGGCAACGCGTCGCCGAACCTCCGCAAAGTCCGGCTCCTAGGGACATCCACGCCGATACCCTGACCGACATGACCAGAACGGGCGCATCCCGGCCGCACCCCGCAGCGTCACCGCCGCCGGGCGTTTCGCCACAAATGTCGTATCCGCGGGTCGGTTCGTTCCGGCGGCTGCGGCTGGCGCTGTCGCTGTCCGGCCTCGGGCTGTGGCTCGCCGTCCCGGCGCTGACCGCGATGGCCGCGATGCTGACGCGCGACGACGACGCCGCTACCCGCGCTCAGGCGGTCGGCGGCGTGCTGGCCGTGATGCTGCTTCCGGCGGTGCTGCTCGCACCGCTCGGCGGCATGCTCGCCGCCCGCGTCGACCGGCGGCTCATGCTGATCATCGCCGACGCGCTGCGGCTGGTGATCGTCGTGACGGTGCCGCTCGTGGACGTCCTGCCGTGGACGCTGGCGGCGGCGTTCCTCGTCGCCTGCCTGGGCCTGCTGTGGACGCCGACCGCGCGTGCGTCGCTGCCCGCGATGTTCCCGGACGAGGAGCGGCGCGCCCGTGCCCGCCGCACGGCGAACCGCGTCCTGTTCGGCCCGGCCCCGGTCGCGGCGGTGCTGTTCGCCGTCCTCGCCCTCGTCGGGGACGCGACGCTCGGCCGCGGCTCCCGCGCCGACCTCGCCCTGTACGTGACCGCCGCCGTGTTCCTCGCCTCGGCCGCCGCCGTCGCCATGATCCGCGAGATCCCGGCGGAGCGGCCGAACCCGGTGCCCGCGCCGCTGAAGTCGCTCTTCCAGGGCCCCGGGACGGCCGCCGCGCGCGGTATCGGCCTGGCAGTCGCCGCAGCGTCCCTCACGGCGGGCGCCGTCGTCGCCGTCGCCAGGGTCCACACCGGCGAACTCGGCGGCGGGGACGCGGGCTACGGCAGCGTCCTCATCGGTCTCACGCTGGGCCTCGGCTTCGGGTTGTTCCTCGGGCCCCGCGCCCTCGTCCCGTTCAGCCGCCGCCGGCTCCTGGGCCTCGCGGTGATCGCCGCCGCGCTCGCGCTGGTCGTGATCGCCCTCGTCCAGAACCTCGTGGTCGTCGTGTTCGTGACCGGGTTCCTCGGCGTGTTCGCCGGGGCGGCCTGGTCGACCGGCACCGCCGCGCTCACCGACCCGGACACGCCGGAGGACACCCGCCCGTCCGCGTACCTGCGCTCGGTCGCCGCCGTCACCGCCGTGGTCGCGTTCGCCGCCGTCCCCCTGATCGCCGGGGCGGTCGGCTCGCACCGCATCGAACTCGGCGGCGCCGTCTACGACGCCGACGGGTCGGGCGCCGCGCTGCTCATCGCGGCCGTCCTCGCGCTGCTGACGAGCCTCGTCGCGTACAAGCGGCTGGACGACCGGCGCGGCATCCCGCTCGTCCCCGACCTGCGCGCGGCGCTGCACGGCGAGACCTACACGCCGCCGGAGCAGGCCGCCGCGGCGGCGTCGCAGCAGCAGCAGCCCGTCCGCCGCGAGCGCGGCGTGTTCATCGCGTTCGAGGGCGGGGAGGGCGCCGGGAAGACCACCCAGGCGCGCCTCGCGGCGATCTGGCTCCGCGACCACGGCTACGACGTCGTCACCACGCACGAGCCCGGCGCCACCAAGATCGGGATGCGGCTGCGGGCGATGCTGCTCGACCGCGACACCACCGGCCTGTCCGACCGCGCCGAGAGCCTGCTGTACGCCGCCGACCGCGCTGACCACGTCGCCAACGTGATCAAGCCCGCGATGGAGCGGGGGGCGATCGTGGTCAGCGACCGGTACGTCGACTCGTCGCTCGCCTACCAGGGCTTCGGGCGGCGGCAGGCCGTCGAGGACATCGCCCGCGTCAACGCCTGGGCCACCGGCGGCCTCGTCCCGGACCTGACCGTCCTGATGGAGGTGCCGCCGCAGACGGGCCTCGGCCGGCTGTCCGCCCCGGCCGACCGGATCGAGTCGGAGTCGCAGGACTTCCACGAACGTGTCCGCGCCGGCTTCCGCGCCCTCGCAGACGCCGACCCGGACCGCTACCTGCTCGTGGACGCGAGCCGCCCGCAGAGCGAGCTGAGCCGCGAGATCCAGTACCGCATCCGTGAGATCCTCCCCGACCCCGTCCCCGCCGGGACGGAAGACGCCACCAGCACCTTCCCGGCCATCAGGGACTTCTAGCGGGCGCCGGGGCTTAGCCTTTCTGTCATGAGCGTGTGGAATGACCTGGTGGGGCAGGAGCCCGTCGTCGCGCAGCTGTCGGCGGCCGCGGAGGGGACGGGCGGCCTGGCGCACGCGTGGCTGTTCACCGGGCCTCCCGGTTCCGGCCGCGTCGCCGGGGCGCGGGCCTTCGCCGCGGCGTTGCAGTGCGCGGAGACGCCGCGGGGCTGCGGGCACTGCGCCTCGTGCCACCAGGTTCTCCAGGGGACGCACGCGGACGTGGAGGTCGTCCGTCCTGCGGGCCTGTCGTACGGGGTGAAGGAGACCCGCGCGCTGGTGCTGCGGGCGGCGTCGTCGCCGAGCATGGGCCGCTGGCAGGTCGTGCTGTTCGAGGACGCCGACCGGGCCACGGAGGCGGCCGCGAACGCGCTGCTGAAGGCGATCGAGGAGCCGCCGCCGCGGACGGTGTGGCTGCTGTGCACGCCGTCCCCGGACGACCTGCTGGTGACGATCAGGTCGCGGTGCCGGCTGGTGACGCTGCGGACGCCGCCGATCGACGCGGTCGCGGACGTCCTCGTCCTGCGGGACGGCGTGGACCGGGACACCGCCGACGTGGTGGCGCGGGCCGCGCAGGGCCACATCAGCCGGGCCCGGCGGCTGGCGACCGACCCCGAGGCGCGGCGGCGCCGGGCCGAGGTGCTGGAGGTGCCGCGCCGGCTGACGTCGGTCGGCCCGGCCGTGATGGCGGCGGAGGCGCTGGTCAAGGCGGCCGAGGCGGAGGCGAAGGCGCAGGCGGAGGAGCTGAACGAGACGGAGACGTCCGCGCTGCGGCAGGCGCTCGGCGAGAGCGCCAAGGGCCGGATGCCGAGGGGGACGGCCGGCGCGCTCAAGGACCTTGAGGATCGGCAGAAGTCGCGGGCGACGCGGGTCAAGCGTGACGCCCTGGACCGGACGCTGCTCGACCTGGCGTCCTACTACCGGGACGTGCTCACCCTCCAGCTCGGGGCGGGCAGCGACCTCGTGAACACCGAACTGGGCCCGGAACTGCGGACGGCCGCGCAGAACGGCCGCCCAGAGGACACCCTCAACCGGCTGGACGCCATCATGGCGTGCCGGGAGCGGCTGGAGGCGAACGTCAATCCGCTGCTGGCGGTGGAGGCGCTCACCCTCGCCCTGCGAACCGGATGATCGCCGCCCTGCGGAACCGGATGATCGCTCTACGCGCCGGATGATAAGCGGCCTTACAAGCCCTTACAGGAACTGGTCCCATTCGTTACATCCCCGTACGCGACTCTCAACAACAACGCGCGTAACGTCGCTTGGCTGATCAACGAACGAACCGGGCTATCCCCCCAAACAGCCAGGAGGTTCTGTTTTGCGGCGAGCGTTGATATCCGCGGCGTGCGCGGTCACCACAGTGACGGCCCTCGCGGTCCCGGCGTCTGCGGCTCCGGCTCCATCGCCCGCGAAGGGTGAGGCGTCGGAGTACGTCGTCCTTTACAAGGAGGGCGTGTCCGTCCGCCGGGCTCACCACGCGGTGAGAGAGGCCGGTGGCAAGGTCGTCCACGAGAACCGCGATGTGGGCGTCGCGACCGTCCGTTCGGAGAATCCGCAGTTCATCCGCGCGGTGATGCGTGAAAGGGCCCTGGAGGGGGCCGCGCACAACCGGGTCATCGGCGAGGCGCCGAAGACGTCGAAGAAGAAGGCCGCGAAGGTCGAGGAGATCGTCGGGACCAGATCCACGGTCTCGCTCGCGGGGAAGCCGTCCAAGGACACCGAGCCGCTGGCCGGCCTCCAGTGGGACATGAAGCAGATCCACGCGACCGAGGACGGCTCCTACAAGAAGGAGCCGGGCGACAAGCGCGTGCTGGTCGGCATCCTCGACACTGGCGTGGACGGCGACCACCCCGACGTCAAGCCGAACTTCAACCGCAAGCTGAGCCGCAACTTCACCCGCGACATCCCGACCGACGGCAACGGCGACGAGCTCGACGGGCCATGCGAGTTCGAATCGTGCGTCGACCCCAACGACTGGGACGACAACGACCACGGCACGCACGTCGCGTCCACCATCGCCTCACCTCGCAACGGGCTGGGCATCGCGGGCGTCGCGCCGGACGTGTCGCTCGTGAACCTGCGCGTCGGCCAGGACTCCGGCTACTTCTTCCTGCAGCCGACCGTCGACGGCCTCACGTACGCGGCCAAGAGAGGCATCGACGTCGTCAACATGAGTTATTACGTTGACCCATGGTTGTGGAACTGCGGCAACAACCCCGCCGACAGCCCCGAGGACCAGCTGGAGCAGCGCACCATCATCAAGGCGACGCAGCGGGCGCTGGACTTCGCGCACGAGCGGGGCGTCACGCTCGTCTCCGCCGCAGGCAACGACCTCGTCGACTACACCAAGACGAACACCGACTCCGGCAGCCCGGGTTTCCCGTCCAGGCCGGGCGAGGAGCCGTACGAGCGGACGATCCCGCCGAGCTGCGTGTCGATGCCGTCCGAGGGCGACCACGTCATCCCGGTGTCGTCGACCGGCCCGAGCGGCCGCAAGTCGTTCTACAGCAGCTTCGGCAACGGCTACGTCGCGGTGGCGGCGCCCGGCGGCGACAAGGTCGACACCCCCGACCAGCGTCCCGACGACAGCGCCGGCATCTGGGCCGCCTACCCGGAGCGGCTCGCCAAGGCCCGCGGCGAGCTGAACGCCGACGGGACGCCCAAGGTGCCGTACGTCATCCAGAGCTGCAAGGGCGACGACTGCGCGTACTACCAGTCGATCCAGGGCACCTCGATGGCGTCGCCGCACGCCGTCGGCGTCGCCGCGCTCATCGTCAGCAAGTACGGGCACCGGGACCGCCGCCACGGCGGCCTCACGCTCAGCCCGCGCTTCGTCGAGCGCGCCCTGCGCGGCACCGCCACCGCCAAGGCGTGCCCGAGTCCCCGGACCGTCGAGTACGTCTGGTACAGCCAGTCGGACGGTGAGTGGGAGAAGAACACCTCGACGCAGACCTGTGAAGGCTCCAAGAGGCAGAACGGGTTCTTCGGCAACGGCATCGTGGACGCGCTGAACGCCGTCACGCGCTGACCCTGTCCGTCCGGTACCCACCCCAGGACGCGGCCCCCGGTTTCCAGCCGGGGGCCGCGTTCTTTGCCCGGCGGCGCGTCGAGGTGGGCCCGCGCCGTCTCGGGCATGATGAAGGCATGTCGTACCGAGTCACATTCGTCTGCACTGGCAACATCTGCCGTTCCCCGATGGCCGAATGGGTCCTGCGCCACCACGTCGAGGAGGAGGGGATGGACGTCGAGGTGGACAGCTCCGGGACAGGCAACTGGCATGTGGGCGGCGAGGCCGACGAACGGACGGTCGCCACGCTGAACGGGGCGGGATACCGGTCCGCGCACATCGCCCGGCAGTTCGAGGAGAGCTGGTTCGGCCGCTACGACCTGATCCTGGCGCTGGACGAGGGCCATCTGCGGGCGCTGCGGTCGATGGCACCGGACGAGGACGCGCGCGGCAAGATCCGGCTGCTGCGCGAGTTCGACCCGGACGCGGGCCCTGACCTGGACGTCCCCGACCCCTACTACGGCGGCCGTGACGGGTTCGACCTCGTCCTACAGCAGGTGGAGGCGGCGATGCCGGGCCTCCTGGAGGAGATCCGTGCCGCGCTCAAGGACGGTTGAGCCTGGTGCGGGACGGGCTTGAACGGCTCCTCGGAACGGAAGTCGACCGCCTGAGCGACCTTGGTTCCAGCCACTCCTGGACGTTGCACCGGGCGTCCCTGGCCGACGGCCGCGAGGTGTTCGTGAAGGCGGCGTCCGGCTCGTTCCGGGAGGACGACCCCTCAGACCGCCTGGGGAACGCCTCTGGTGCGGGGGTGTTCGCGGCGGAGGCGGCGGGGCTGCGCTGGCTGGGCGAGGCGGGACCCGGGACGCCCGTCCCCGAGGTGGTCGCCGCGGACGACCACGTGCTCGTCCTGCCGTGGCTGCCGTCCGCGTCGCCGTCCCCGTCCACCGCCGAGCGCCTCGGACGCGAACTGGCCGCCCTGCACACCGGCGCCCGTCCGCGGACCTACGGGGCGCCCTGGGACGGCTTCATCGCCGACCTCCCGCTCGACAACACCCGGGACGACCGCGACTGGCCCCGCTGGTACGCCGAGCGCCGCCTCGAACCGTTCCTGCGCTTGGGCGCGCGGCACCTCTCGTCCGGCGACGTGCGCCTGATCGAGCGGGTGATCGCGGACGTCGAGGAGCTCGCCGGGCCGCCGGAGCCGCCGAGCCGCGTCCACGGCGACCTGTGGTCGGGCAACGTCCAGTGGACCGGCGACCGGGCGATGCTGATCGACCCGGCGGCGCACGGCGGCCACCGCGAGACCGACCTGGCGATGATGGCGCTGTTCGGGACACCGCATCTGGAACGGATCCTCGCCGCCTACGACGACGCCGCGCCGCTGGCGGACGGGTGGCGCGCACGGGTCCCGTTGCACCAGGTGCATCCTCTCCTCGTGCATGTGGCGCTCTTCGGGGCGTCGTATCGTGCATCGTTGGTCGAGGCCGCGCGGGCGGCGCTCGGCTGAACGCCCGGCTGTTTGTGGCGATGTAGATGAGATAGAAACGACGGGTTACGGGCAACGGAAGGGCAGGTGCGGGGCGACCCCATGGACGACAGGCGCGAGGACCCACCCCCCGGGAAGAGTCTCGGCTCCTGGAGGGGCCTCGTCCCCATCGGCGTCGCCGCCGCCGCGGCGCTGTTCATCGGCGGGACCGTCGACGTGGTGCAGAGCCGCCAGCGCGACGCCAAGAAGGAGGAGGCCAAGGCCGCCGTCGGCTCCGAGGAGGCCAAGGCCCGCTTCGTCGTCGGCGTCACCGCGTCCGGTGGCGCTCTCGTCGTCCGCGACGTCGAGACCGGCGCCGGCGTCGGACTTCCCGTCGCCGCTCCGGAGGGACGCCGATTCCAGCGCGTCGCCGCGGTGAAGGACGGCTCCTACATCGTCGCGTCCTACGCGGGCGGGGAGGTCACGTTCCACCGCCTCCACCTGGGCGGGGAGGGGCGTCCCAAGGACATGCAGGACATTCCGAAAGCCACGGTCCCGGGCAAGTCCACCAAATGGTCGGAACTCGCGGTGAGCCCCGACGGTGAACGCATCGCCTACGTCACCTACCAAGGCGCCCGTGGCCGCGTGGACGTCGTCTCCGCCTCGACAGGTACCCACAAGGTGTGGACGACCAAGTCGTCCGGCCGCATAGGCAGCCTCTCGTGGTCCGGGGCCACGCTCTCGTTCGTCTGGGGCCCAGTCCGCTCCGTCGGCGGCGAACTCAAGGAGACCAAGCACGAGGTCCGCACGCTCGATACCGGCGGCGCCACCGGGGACCTGAAGCTGAGCAAGGCCGTCCTGACCCTCCCCAAGGGCAGCAACAGAGCGATCCTGAAGGGCGACACCATCGTCGCCGGGATCGTGAAGAACTCCCAGCTCACCCTCCAGTCGTACACACTGGAAGGCAAGCCCGGCCAGGTCCTGTGGCAGCAGCCGGTGAAGGGCGAACTCACCGATCTTGACGCCGACCCCACGGGCAACGATTTTCTCGCCACCGCAGGTGACCTCTACACAGAAGGCGCAAAGGCCGTCCCCGGAGAGGACCTTGCCGACGCCTCCTGGTGAGCGCCCCCGCCCGGAACACCTAAAGTGGGTCGCACGAAACCGGGCGAACGGAGCGAAACCGTGGGCATGGTGATGGCAGTCAGCTTCACCCGGTACGGCCGGCTCTACTACCTGGACCCCGGCCCGCACACACCGCAGGTCGGCGACAAGGTCCTGGTCCCCACCGACTCGGGCCCCGAGGTCGCCGAGTGCGTGTGGGCGCCGCAGTGGGTCTCCGACGACATCGGCGGCCTCCCCGAATGCGCCGGCCCCGCGACCGACGAGCACCTCGCCCGCGACGAGGCCAACCGCCGCCGCCGCGCCGAGGGCCGCTCGACGGCCAAGCGCCTCATCCGCAAGCACGAACTCCCGATGAAGGTCATCGGCGTCGACTACCTCGACACCGACAACATCTTCAAGATCTACTTCACCGCGCCGCACCGCGTCGACTTCCGTGCCCTCGTCCGCGACCTGGCCCGCGGCATCAAGGCCCGCGTCGAGCTCCGCCAGGTCGGCCCGCGCGACGAGGCCCGCCTCCAGGGCGGCATCGGCCCCTGCGGCCGCGACCTGTGCTGCGCCACGTTCCTCAAGGACTTCGAGCCCGTCTCCGTCCGCATGGCGAAGGAGCAGGACCTCCCCGTCAACCCCCTCCGCATCGCCGGCGCCTGCGGCCGCCTGATGTGCTGCCTCAAGTACGAGCACCCGCTCTACGTCAAGGCGCACGAAACGATGCCCGCCCTCGGCTCGCGCGTGGACACCCCCAACGGTCCGGGCCAGGTCGTCGGACGCAACGTCCCCTCGGACAAGGTCACCGTCCGCCTCAACAGCGGCGGCCGCTGCTCCTGCCCCTCCGCCTCGACCTGCTCCCCCCGCCAGCAACACGACGCGGCGTACAACCCGGACCCACCCGACGACCCCGCAACCTGAACACGGAGGCGACCGGGGGACAAGCGGGAGGTGACCGGGGATGGAATCCGGCGAAGTGTACGAGGTTCGCTACGGGCCGACGCTGAAGAACGTGGCCATGCTGGTCGGGAGCATCGTCCTCACGATCGGATGCCTGCTGCCGGAAGTACCGCTGATCATCCGTGTGCCCGGCGTTGCGCTCTTCGGGGTGGGGAGCTTTGTGTTCCTCGCCTTCATGTTCGTGCGCCGGGTCGCCTTTCGCGTGGACGCCCAGGGCATCACCGTGGCGGGTAACCCGCTGAGGTATCGGACCTCGTTGCTGTTCGTCCCGTGGTCGGAAGTGGAAGCCGTCGTCCTCTGGAAGCAGCACTCCGCCAGCAACCTGCCCCACGTAGGGGTCAAGCGGTACAAGGACAGTCCCGAACACCAACAGGGTGGACGCGGCAGCCGTCTAGTTCTGCGCGCCGTGGCCCCCCATGTCCCCGTTGAGATCGTCCTATCCAGCCGGGCGGTCAACGGCTGGCGCCTGAACCGCGACCGCCTGGCCTCCGCGGTGGCGCACTTCGCCCCGGACACCGAAGTCGTCGACCTGGGCTGAACCGACGAGACCCCCGCGTCCTCAGAAATGCGTCTTAGGCCGCTCCTGGAGGACGCCGTCGACGTAGATGTCGACCTTTTCGCTGTAGAAGCAGACCAGACTCGCGATCTTGCGGCTCTCGTCCAGCGGAGCCCGATACGACCAGGCGAGATCCTCGTGAACGCGGCCACCGGCACGCACCGACCAGTACTCCGCGGTGCCCTTGTACGGGCAATGCGTCGCCGTGCCGGTGTGTTCGAGCAGATCCATCCGGACATGCGTCTTCGGCAGGTAGTAGCGCACCGGCAGGCCCGTCTCGAACAGCAGCCGGGCACTGGACGACTCCGCGACCGTCAACCCGTCCACCTCGACCCGCACATGCCGCGACGACGCCAGGACATCGACGCGCGTGTACGGGCTGCGCGGATGGACGAAGACCTCCTCGTCCTCCTCGAACCAGGCGTCCATCGCGTCCCAGTCCAGACGCACCAGGCCGCGCAGTTCCTCGACGGGCGACTCGGCATACCGGAGCGCGGCACCGGTGGCCTGCGCGCCGTCCACCTTCACCGTGTAGGCGGTCGAGTCGCCCCGGCTCGGCGAACGCTTGCCGGGCCCGTCCTCGATCAGCTCCGCCCGCACGTCCGCCGCCGGGAAGTAGTAAGTCGGGTAGTAGGGGATCTCCCAGACGAGCGATGCCGCCGTGGTGTCGGCCACCAGATGACCGCCGAGATAAGCCCTGACGCGCTTGCCGCTCTCCTCGATCCGGACGCCGGTCTTCCGCGAAGTACTCATGCTCGGGCAACCACGCCTCCCACCCACCTATTTCGGCGCGCCAGGACGACTTCGCTACCGCTGTACGCCGCGAGAACTTCGAGCAGGGTTCGCAGCCCCGACGGCATCGAACACGAATACGGAAGGAAGTAGCCCCCGGCCATCGCGCCGACGTAGCGTAGGCGGCGGCGTACGTGCCGCTACGACGAGACGGGGTCCAGGTGCGGGCAGCAAGGTTCATCAGCGTGGCCGGCGTGCTGGCGCTCACGACGGCCATCGGGTGCAGCGGCGACCCCGACAAGGAGGCGACGGCATCGGCGACCGTCCCGTCCGGGCTCGAATCGTTCTACGGCCAGAAACCGTCCTGGAAGGACTGCGAGAACGGGTTCGAGTGCGCGACCGTCCAGGTGCCCCTGGACTACTCCAAGCCGTCCGGCGAGAAGGTCGGCATCTCCGTCATCAGGCTCCCCGCCGAGGACAACTCCGAACGGATCGGCTCACTGCTCACCAATCCGGGCGGCCCCGGCGGTTCCGGGGTGAACTTCATCCGTCAGGCTGCCCGCTCCTTCGGCCACGACCTGCGCCGCCGCTTCGACATCGTCGGCTTCGACCCCCGCGGCGTGGCCGCCAGCGACCCGGTCAAGTGCAACACCGGCGCCCAGCTCGACGACTTCTTCGCCACCGACGCCTCACCGGACAACGAGCAAGAGACCCAGGACCTCGGCACCGAGGGCAAGGAGTTCGCCCAGAACTGCGACTCCAAGGCCTCGGCCAAGCTTCCCCACGTGGGCACAGTCAGCGCCGCCCGTGACATGGACGTCCTCCGCGCCGCCCTGGGCGACGACAAGCTCAACTACTACGGCGCCTCCTACGGCACCTACCTGGGCGCCTTCTACGCCGAACAGTTCCCCAAGAACGTTCGTGCCATGGCCCTGGACGGCGCCGTCGACCCCACCTTGTCCGCGACCGACCTCCTGATCGAGCAGGCCAAGGGCTTCGAGACGGCCCTGCGCGCGTTCGCCGACGACTGCGTCAAGACAGGCTGCCCCTTCGGCGACTCCCCCGACGCGGTCATCAAGACGATCTCGTCCTTCCTCGCCAAGACGGACAAGGAACCGCTCAACAGCACCAAGGACGACCGCAAGGTCACCGAGTCCCTCGCCGTGATGGGCATAGCCAGGTCCCTCTACGTCAAGGAGTACTGGCCCGTCCTGCGCCAAGCCCTCACCCAGGCCATCCAGGACTCCGACGGCACGACCCTCCTCACCCTCGCGGACGAGATGGTCGAACGCCAACCGGACGGCACCTACAGCAACCAGACCGACGCCAACATGGCCATCAACTGCGTCGACAAACCGGCGCCCCCGGACCTCGCCACCTACGGCAAGGCCGCCGCTGAGGCCGAGAAGTCCGCCCCCCGCTTCGGCCCCTTCGTCGTCTGGGGCGGCCTCCCATGCGTCTACTGGCCCGCCCAGACCGAAAAGCAGCCCCAACCCATCGCCGCCAAGGGCGCCGCCCCGATCCTCGTCATCGGAACCACCCGCGACCCCGCCACGCCCTACAAGTGGTCGGAGAACCTCGCCGACCAGCTCTCCAGCGGCGTCCTCCTCACCTTCGACGGCGACGGCCACACCGCCTACCTGCAAGGAAACCCCTGCATCACCAAGGCCACCGACGACTACCTGATCTCCGCCGAGCCGCCCGAGAACGGCACCACCTGCACCTGAATAA
This sequence comes from Actinomadura sp. 7K507, assembly GCF_004348425.1. Taxonomy (GTDB): domain Bacteria; phylum Actinomycetota; class Actinomycetes; order Streptosporangiales; family Streptosporangiaceae; genus Spirillospora. The sequence goes on along the minus strand of NZ_SMKK01000181.1, from coordinate 2,335 downwards.
CCAGTGCGCACCCACCCCGCCGGACCCGGTAGACTTCATCCCGCCGTGCCCGCACGGCGCGCCGCCTTAGCTCAGTCGGCAGAGCGATTCACTCGTAATGAATAGGTCATCGGTTCGATTCCGATAGGCGGCTCCCACGTCAGAAGCCCCTTCCGATCATGGAAGGGGCCTCTTTGCTGACAGGCTTGCTAACAGCGGCATCTGCCCCGCCGGAGACGGCCCCTCTTTGTTCCTCGTCTGAGGGCGAGCGTACGGCTGTTACTGCCGGTCGTCAGTCACGGTGTCCCATCGGGGGTTGATGCCGCCCAGCCAGGCATCCTGATCGTCAGCCAGGGGTTCTCTCAGGGGCAGCGGCAGGAAATGGCAGGCGAAGATCAGGCCCGCGTCGTCCCCATCGCCGTACACCTCGTGGTTCCACGCATCTGCCGTGGTCGCGGACGTCCGGAGATGGAAGTAGGTGGTCCTGCGCGGCCGGCGGGTGTCGGGATGCGGCTTGCTCTCCACGACGATCTGCCCGACCACGGAGACGGTGCGCAGCCCAGTCTCTTCGAAGACCTCGCGCAAGACGGCTCGCTCCAGATCCTCATCGGGATGGACGCCTCCGGCGGGGACCTGGGTGCCGGCTTGAGGCATGCCGACGTGGTCGAAGACAAGGAGTTCCGGAACAGCCCGCTCCCTGATCACGTAGGCGGCCACGCGGATCGTCTCGTCCAGGGGGAGCGGTCTCGTCCTCGGCACGTCAGGTCGCCGAGTGCCGGGAACGGGCCTGGTTGATCTCGTCCTCGTGGCGGACGGCCCAGTCGGCCAGCGTCGACAGCGGTTCCAGCAGCGTGCGGCCGAGCGGGGTCAGGCTGTATTCGACACTGGGCGGCACCGTCGGGTGAACCTCGCGCCGTACCAGCCCGTCGGCCTCCAGGCTTCGCAGGGTACGGGTCAGCATGCGCTGGCTGATGCCCTCGATGGCGCGATGCAGTTCGTTGTACCGGTGCGGACGCGTCCCGAGCAGGATCACCAGGAGCATGCTCCACTTGTCGCCCACTCGCCGGAACACGTCACCGACCGGACACGCGGCCAACTCGTCGGCGGGCACCGGGCGGGGTAGTCCGTGCGCCAGCACGGAAGGAACACCGGTGTTCGTACCGGACATGAAACTGCCTTCTTTCGTCCTCCGACCGGGGCGGCCCATGATCGGACCTGCTGCCCTTCGACCCTAAGGAGTGACACCATGCCCGACCAACCGTCCAAGACCGTCATCATCAGCGGCGGTACCACCGGGATGGGCCGGGCGGTCGCCCTCGCACAACTGGCCAGGGGCAACCACGTCACCGTGATCGGCAGCAACGAGGCGAGGGGACGCGCACTGGTGGACCAGGCCGCCGACCCCAACCTCCGGTTCCTGCGCGCGGACCTGTCCTCGATCGCCGAGGTCGAACGGGTCGTCGCTCACGTCCACGAACATCACCAGGCCGTTGACGCGCTGGCGCTGTTCGCCAACCGGATCAGTCCCAAACGCGAGGCGACCCCGGACGGGCTGGAGTTCACCTTCGCCCTGTACTACCTGAGCCGCTATCTGCTGGGCCACCGGCTACTTCCACTTCTCGACGCCGCGCCCAATCCCGTGGTCATCAACGTTGCCGGTGTCGGCAACACCGCAGGACGGATCTTCTGGGACGACCCGCAGTTGACGCGCCGCTACAGCCAGGTGCGCGCCCAGCTCCAGGCAGGCCGGGCGAACGACCTGCTCGGCGTAGCGTTCGCCGGTCAGGTGGAGAGCAAGGTCCGCTACGTCCTCTACCATCCGGGATTCACCCGCAGCGGAGCCGACGCCCACCCGAACCCGCTCATCCGAAACTCGATCAAACTGCTGGCGAGGTTCTTCGCCCGCCCCGTCGCCGACTCGGTCCGGCCGATCACCGGATGGATCGACCGCCCGCCTGCGGAGCCGCTATCCGCGACCGACCGCGGCAAGCCCGTCGACCTGTCCTTGAAGACCCTGAACCCCGACGACGCCGCCCGCCTCGCCACCTACACCGAAGACCTCCTGCACAGCCGCACTCCCCGCTAGATGTACTCAGCCACGAGGTTGGTGACACGCCCGCCGTGGTGGTTGGTCGATGAGAGGACCTCCGAGTGCGGTGGAGATAGCCGTCTTCACCCGTCTCGGAGGTCTTCATGGGCCACGCTAAGTGCACGCCTGACGTTCCCCGGCCGCCGTCTGCTGGTCGAGCCTGTCCGTGACCGGGGACACCCGGACGCTCGCCTGCCGTGGCCAGACCAGTCACCACAGTGGTCGAACCCTGGGCATCGCGACCCCCATGCCCGCGCCCCCACTCTC
>NZ_SMKK01000180.1 GCF_004348425.1 Actinomadura sp. 7K507 | reverse complement strand
GGCCTTAGACGGGCGTGCATTCATGCCGTACGGTCCGGAGTATGGGGTCGCCGGTGGTTCTTCTGGACGTGGACGGGGTTCTCAATCCATTTGAAAGGCCCCATCGGGGCTACAAACGCCATCGCTGCTCGCCGAACGGCATGAGTTTCAAGCTCTGGCTCAACGCTTCGCACGGCCGCTCCCTCCTGGAACTGGCCGAGTCGTCCGGCGCCGAGCTGGCCTGGGCGAGCTACTGGTGCGACAACGCCAACGAGTGGATCGCGCCGAGGATCGGGCTGCCGGAGCTGCCGTTCGTCCCGATCCCGCAGTTCCCCGGCGTCGAGGAGGGCCGCTCGCTCGGCGCGTGGAAGGCCCGCCACGTGGCCGCGTGGACCGAGGGCAGGCCGTTCGTCTGGTTCGAGGACGAGCCGGACGCCACCGAGTGCATCGCCGGTGAGCCGGACGTCGCCGAGCATCTGCTCGTGGAGATCGACCCGGTGGGCGGCCTGACCGACGAGCACCTCGCGGCCGCCGCGGCCTGGCTGCGCGCCCTCGCCCGCTGACCTGCCCTGACCTGCCTCCGTGAGCCGGCCTGCCCCCGTGAGCCGGCCCGCCCGGCGCGAGGTTGCATTCGTCCAAGACGGCCGGGGAGAAGGCTCCATAGCGTCGGGATGACGACGAAGGGAGCCGACGATGTCGAGATCACCATTGCTGGACCTGGCCTTCGGGTACATGCCGGCGCAGATGCTTCACGTGGCCGCGGAGATAGGGCTGGCCGACGCCCTGGCGGGCGGACCGAGGTCGAGCACGGAGCTGGCGAAGGAGACCGGTACCCACGCGCCGTCCCTGTACCGGCTGCTGCGCGCCCTCACCGGCCTGGGCGCCGTGGAGCAGAAGGAGCGCGACCTGTTCGCGCTCACCGCCGAGGGGCAGCGGCTCCGCGCCGACGCCCCGGACTCCGTCCAGGCGCTGATCAAGCTGTTCTGCGGCCCGGACGTATGGCGTACATGGGGCGACATGACCGAGACGGTCCGCACGGGGGAGTACGCGTGGAAACGGGTCACGGGCAAGACGTCCTTCGAGTACTTCGAATCCAACGAAGAACTGTCGGAGACGTTCAACGAGGCGATGGCCGAGCACACCCGCGCCGTCGCGCCGGGGATCGTCGAGGCCCACGACTTCGGCCGCTACGGGACGGTCGCGGACCTCGGCGGCGGTGACGGGACGCTGCTCGCCGCGATCCTGCGCGCCAACCCCGGCCTGCGCGGGATGCTCTTCGACCTGCCCGCCGGGCTCGACGCCGCGTCCGGCGCCCTGGAGGACGTCGCGGACCGGGTCGAGATCGTCCCCGGCGACTTCTTCGACGCCGTTCCCGGAGGCGCGGACGCCTACATCCTGAAGAGCGTGATCCACGACTGGCACGACGACGAGGCCGCCGCGATCCTGAAGAACGTCCGTGCGGCGACGCGTCCCGGCGCGCGGGTGCTCGTGCTGGAACAGGTGATGCCGGAGATCGTCACACCGGAGTCCCGGGGAGTCGTCCACAACGACCTCAACATGCTCGTCTCGACGGGCGGACGTGAACGCACCGAGGCCGAGTTCCGGGAGCTGCTGGAGGGCGCCGGGTTCACCGCGGTCTCGCTGACCGGGCCGCTGCCGCCGTCCGGGTACCACGTCATCGAGGCGCAGCCGGCGTAGCCTCCCGCATCCTTCGTCAGGGGCCGCTTACGGCGGCAGGCCGCGAACGGGCAGGATGGGACCCACCGTCGTAGCCCCTGACGAAGGAGCGCCCATGAGTTCTCTCGCCGGTCGTACCGCCCTGGTCACCGGGGGCGGCCGGGGGATCGGCCGGGCCATCGCCCTGGCCCTGGCCGCGGACGGCGCCGAGGTGGCCGTCGCCTACCGGCGGGACGAGGACGCGGCGCGCAAGACCGTCGCGGACATCGAGGCCGCGGGCGTGCGCGGCCACGCCTTCCCCGCATCGGTCGACGACCTGGAGGAGTGCCGCGCCCTGGCCGCCCGGATCGAGTCGGAACTCGGCGCCCTCGACGTCCTCGTGCACAGCGCCGGGATCGCCAGCCGCGGCCACAGCGTCGCCGACACCGACCCCGCCGAGCTGGAGCGGGTGCTGCGGGTGCACGCGCTCGGCCCGCACCACCTCAGCCAGGCGCTGCTGCCGCTGATGCGCCGCGCCGAACGCAGCGACATGGTGTTCGTCTCCAGCGTGATCTCCGACACCACCCCGCCGCTCAGCGGCCCCTACACGATGGGCAAGGCCGCGATGGAGGCCCTCGCGCGGACCATCGCCAAGGAGGAACGCCGCCACGGCATGCACGTCAACATCGTCGCGCCCGGCGTTGTCGACACCGACATGGGACGGCGCCTGGTGCGCGCCACCACGGGCATCGAGGACATCCGGCAGGCGGACGCCGCGTCCCCCTACGGGCACGTGTGCACGCCCGAGGAGGTCGCCGGCGTCGTGCGGTTCCTGGTCTCCGGCGCCGCGTCCTACGTCACCGGCCAGCGCATCGTCATCGACGGCGGGACGTTCTGACGCCCGTGCGTACCGGTACGGGCCTCAGTCGCGTGTCCAGTCGGGCTGGACGAAATCGGCGACCCTGACGTTCCGCCCGAGCAGCACCACCTCGCGGAACTGCCACAGCATCGCGCCGGTCGGGGCGTGGACCCGCCACCTCGGCCCCAGCCACATCTGCAGCAGATGCCCGCCGCCGGGCTGCGGGACCCACTTCGGCGTGTCGTCGGCGGCGAGCTTCCGCAGGCTCGTGTGGTGGACGGAGTGGACCTCGTCCGGGCTCGGCGCCAGCGGGCCCGGGTCGTCCAGCACCACCACGATCGGGGTGATCGAGAAGCCGGAGGTGGCGGGGAAGTCGTCGAGCCGCCCGAGGACGTCGCCGGGCCCGGCGGTCAGGCCGATCTCCTCGTTCAGCTCCCGCAGCGCCGCCTCCTCGGGCGTTTCGCCGTCCTCCAGCCCGCCGCCCGGCAGCCCCCACTGGCCCGCGTTCCGCCCCCGGTAGGCGCGCTTGATCAGGATCACCGAGGGGACGCCGTCGTGCTCCACCGCGCACAGGACGACGCCGGCGCGGCGAAGGCCGGGCTTGTCCGGCACGGTGGTGTGCTCGAACGGGCCGAGCCGCCCGGCGGCGACACTCCGGAACGCGGCCAGGTCGTCGAACGGTTCGAGAGGTTCACCGGACGGATCGAGGGGGGCGGTCATGGATCGATAGTGCCAGGCCCGCCTCCGTGGTCAGCGTCCCGCCTCCTGGCCGGGGCCCGCCTCCCGCGCGTACCTCGCCGGTGGGGTCCCGACGGCCGCGGTGAAGTCGCGGGTGAAATGCGCCTGGTCGGCGTAGCCCAGCTCGGCCGCGACCTCCGCCCAGTCGACCGGTGAGCCGGACGCGGCCCGCTCGTGGGCCTCCTGCATCCGGAACCGCCGGATGACCCACTTCGGGCCGACGCCCACGTAGTCGTGGAACAGCCGTTGCAGGCTCCGCGGGCTCAGCCCCACGTCCTCGGCCAGCTCGTCCACCCGCAGGAGGCCCGGCCGCGCCGAGATCCGCTCGACGATCCCGGCGGCCCGCTCCGCGGACGCGTCGCGCTCGGGCCGCCGCGCGACCAGGAACTCCGTCAGCAGCCCGAGCCCCTCCCCGGCGCCGGGGGCCGCGAAGATCTCGCCGGCGAGCGCGAGGCCGTCGGCGCCGAACACCTCGTCCACCCCGGCGAAGCGGCCGGTGAGCGCGGAGACCGGCACGCCGTCGCCGAGGAACGGCCGGACCCCGCCGGGGCGGAAGCCCACGCCCACCACACGGCCGTCGTCGGCGATCTCCTCGACGAACTCGTCGCGCACCACGCCCACGATCCGCGCCCTCGTGGCCCCGCTGGTCAGATAGCTGGTGAAGGTCATGTGGACGGACGGCAGCGTCAGCAGCCGCTGCCGGTGCGGGGGCCGTCCGCGCAGATCCCAGTGAAGCACCCAGAAGAAGTCGACGAACGGGGCGAGCGCGGGCGGCGGCGCGGTCCGCTCGGTGTGGAAGCGCTCCAGCCCCGTCCGCGCGTGCAAGATACCGCGGGCTCCACCGGGTAGGGGTCGTTCCATCGACCCAGGCTAGCCGTGTCGCGTTTGTTCAAGACGGACTCCGCCGCCGGTCCCTAGCGTGGACGTGTGTTCGAACGAGTGAGCGAAGGAGAGATCATGGATATCCGGAGCCAGATGCTTCCCGCCGCGGAGGCCGCGGCGCGGATCGTCCTGGAGATCCCCGAGGTGAGGCTGGACGACCCGACCCCCTGCCCGGACTGGGACGTGCGTGCCCTGGTCAACCACCTGATCCTGTGGAGCGCGCGGGGGGAGGCCGCCGCGCACAAGCTGCCGGTCACCGGGCCGGGGGAGGACCACGACTTCACCGCCGAGCCGCGCTGGGCGCAGCGGTACGAGGAGCAGGTCCGCAAGACCGCCGAGGCCTGGCAGGACCCGGCGGCGTGGGAGGGCAGCACCAGCCTCACCGGCAACAAGGAGGGCATGCCGGCCGAGTTCGTCGGCGGCATCCTCTTCGGCGAGTGCGTCACCCACGGCTGGGACCTCGCGGTCGCCACCGGGCGTGAGCCCGCCTTCCCGTCCGGGGTGGTGCGGGCGGCGTGGGAGCAGCTCGTCCCGACGGCGGAGGTCGGCCGCGAGTACGGGGCGTTCGGCGCCGAGGTGCCGGTGCCGGAGGACGCGCCGCTGCTCGACCGGCTCATCGGGCTGTCCGGGCGCGACCCGCGCTGGCGGCCCGCATCGGAGGCGTAACGGAGTGGGGAGGGCGCGCGGGTCCCGGGCGCGAGAGGGCCCGTGCGCGCTCTACCCTTGAAGCATGGCTTCGACCTCTCCGATCCGCGTCCGATTCGCTCCGTCCCCGACCGGCATGTTCCATGTCGGCGGCGCCCGCTCCGCGCTGTTCAACTGGGTGATGGCAGCGCAGTCGGGCGGGACGCTCGTCCTGCGGATCGAGGACACCGACGCCTCCCGCAACAGCCCGGAGTGGACCGAGGGCATCATCCGCGCCCTGGCCTGGCTAGGGATGGACGGCGAGCAGTACGAGGGCCCCTACTTCCAGTCGGCCAACGGCGACAGGCACGCCGAGGCCGTCCAGACGCTCAGGGACGGCGGCCGCGCCTACCGCTGCGACTGCACCCGCGAGGCCGTGATCGCCCGCACCGGCGACCAGAACAAGGGCTACGACGGGTTCTGCCGTGACCGCGGCCTGGAGCCCGGTCCCGGACGCGCCCTCCGTTTCCGCACGCCCGACGAGGGCCAGACCACGGTCGTGGACCTGCTGCGCGGCAAGCCCGTCTTCGAGAACGCCGTGCTGGAGGACTTCGTCATCGCCCGCGCCGACGGGTCCGTGACGTTCCTGCTGGCCAACGCCGTCGACGACATGAGCCAGGGCATCACGCACGTGGTGCGCGGCGAGGAGCACCTGTCCAACGCGCCCAAGCAGCAGCTGCTGTGGGAGGCGCTCGGCGGGGAGCCGCCGGTGTGGGCGCACGTCCCGGTCATCGTCAACGAGCAGCGCAAGAAGCTGTCCAAGCGCCGCGACAAGGTCGCGCTGGAGGACTACCGGGCCGAGGGCTACCTCCCCGAGACCATGCGCAACTACCTGATGCTGCTCGGCTGGGCCCCGTCCGGCGACCGCGAGATCGTCCCGTGGGACGTGATCGTCGACGAGTTCCGCATCGAGGACGTCAACACCTCGCCGGCGTTCTTCGACGAGAAGAAGCTCCGCGCGTTCAACGGCGACTACCTCCGCGCGCTACCGGTGGAGAAGTTCATCGCCGAGTGCCTGCCGTTCCTCCAGGAGGCGCCCTTCGACGTGGACGTCGCGGTGTTCGCCGAGCTGGCGCCGCTGGCGCAGACCCGGATCGCGCTGCTGTCGGAGATCGTCCCGATGATCGACTTCGTGTTCCTGGACGAGCCGCCGTCCGACGAGCAGTCCTGGAACAAGGCGATGAAGGAGCCCGCCGCCGCGATCCTCGCCGCCGCCGAGGCCGCCTACCAGGACGCGCCGTGGAACGCCGGCGAGCTCAAGGACCGGCTGGAGCGGATCGGCGCCGAGCACGGCCTCAAACTCGGCAAGACCCAGGCGCCCGTCCGCGTGGCCGTCACCGGCCGCACCGTGGGCCTGCCGCTGTTCGAGTCCCTGGAGATCCTCGGCCGCGACCGCACCCTCACCCGCATAGCCGCCGCGCGAGCCGTGCTCAATGGCGTTTAGCCCGGGGCCATCGCGTGACCGGTCAGGGGGCGGGGTCAGCGTGGGCTTGGAGCTTCGCCGTTCAGGGTTTCGCGGAGGTCGGTGAGGCGGCGGGTCAGTTCCTCGAACTCCGAGCGGGCTTCCCGGGGGACGTGCTTGCCCACCAGCTCGGCCTGCCTCTCCACCGCCGTCAACTGCTCGGTGACCTGGTCCGGCGTCTCCTCGGCGGGACGTGAGCGCAGGAGCGTCGACTGCTCCCGGAGCAGGGCGGCCTGGTCGCGCAGGAGCGTGGTCTGGTCGCGGAGCTGCTTGTTCTTGTTGTGCAGCTCCACGAACACCGACACCTTGGCGCGCAGCACCCACGGGTCGAACGGCTTGGAGATGAAGTCGACCGCGCCCGCCGCGTAGCCGCGGAAGGCGTAGTCCGGATCGCTGTTCACCGCCGTGAGGAAGATGATCGGCAGGTCGCGGGTCTTCTTGCGGCGCTTGATGTCGCGGGCCGTCTCGAACCCGTCCATCCCCGGCATGACGACGTCCAGCAGGATGACCGCGTACTCGTCGGTGAGCAGCGCCTTGAGCGCGTCCTCCCCGGACCGCGCCCGGACCAGGTCCTGATCGAGCGAGCTGAGGATGGCCTCCAGAGCGATCAGGTTCTCCTCGCGGTCGTCCACGAGCAGGATCTTCGCCTTGTCGTCCACGCGCGTTCTCCGATTCCGGTCCCCGACATCCCGTCCGCGTCAGCGCGCACGGCGACCCTGTCGCTCAGCCTCTCCTCTCCTCAGCGGACGATGGAGGGTTGCAGCCAGTTCCTCATGACGTCAAGGAGATGGTCGACGTCCACGGGTTTGGGCACGTAGTCCGAAGCGCCGGACTCCAGGCTCTTCTCCCGGTCGCCCTTCATCACCTTCGCAGTGATCACGATAATGGGCAGTTCGGCGAACTGCGGCATCTCCCTGATCGCGGCCGTCGTCGCGTAGCCGTCCAGGCCCGGCATCATGACGTCCATCAGCACGGCCGCCACGTCCGGGTTGCGGTGCAGGACGTCGATCCCGGCCTGCCCGTCCTCGGCGTAGAGGACCTCCATGCCGTAGCCCTCCAGGACGCTGGTCAGGGCGAACACGTTCCGGACGTCGTCGTCGACGATCAGGACCTTGCGGCCGGACAGGGCGGTGTCGAGGAAGTCCGCGGGCGGCTCCTCCAACAGCCCGGTCAGCACCGGCTCCGGCTCACCGGGACGTTCCCCGGGCGGCTGCTGCTCCACCGGCAGCCCGTTCTCCCCGGCCGGACCGGCGCCCGCGCGCTCGTCGCCCGGCATCAGGCCCGGCACGCCCTCGGGCGAACCGGCCGCCTCGTCCGGCAGCGCGGCACGCCGCCTGCCGTCGCGCTCGCTGTACTGGGCGGGCAGGTAGAGCGTGAAAACGCTGCCGCGGCCCGGCTGGCTCTCGGCGTGGATCTCCCCGCCCAGCAGCCGCGCGATGTTCCGGCTGATCGACAGGCCGAGGCCGGTGCCGCCGTAGCGGCGGCTCGTCGTCCCGTCCGCCTGCTGGAACGGCTCGAAGATCTCCTGCAGCTTGTCCGTGCTCACCCCGATGCCGGTGTCGATCACCCGGAACGCGATCACGTCGGGGGTGTTCCACAGCGCGGGCAGCGTGAAGTCGATGTCGCCGGCCCGCTCGATCAGCAGCCGCACCTCGCCCTCGGCGGTGAACTTCACCGCGTTCGACAGCAGGTTCCGCAGCACCTGCTGCAGCCGCTGCTCGTCGGTGTTCAGGGTGGCCGGGACGTCCGGCGCGACCTCCACGCCGAACTGCAGGCCCTTGTCGACCGACAGGGGGCGGAACGTCGCGTCCACGTAGTCGACCAGCGCCGGCACCGACAGCCGCTGCGGGTGCGCCTCCATCTTCCCGGCCTCGACCTTCGCGAGGTCCAGGATGTCGTTGATCAGCTCCAGCAGGTCGGTGCCGGACTCGTGGATCGTCTGGGAGAACTCCACCTGCTTGCCGGTGAGGTTGCCGTCCTGGTTCTCCGACAGCAGCTTGGCCAGCACGAGCAGGCTGTTCAGCGGCGTGCGCAGCTCGTGCGACATGTTCGCCAGGAACTCCGACTTGTACCGCGAGGAGATCGCCAGCTGCTCGGCGCGCTCCTCCAGCGTCCGCCTCGCCTGCTCGATCTGGAAGTTCTGGATCTCGATCGCGCGGTTCTGCTGGGCCAGCAGAGCCGCCTTCTCCTCCAGCTCGGTGTTGGAGTGGCGCAGCTCGCCCTGCTGGCGCTGCAGCTCGTCCGAGCGCTCCTGCAGCTCCTGCGCGAGCCGCTGCGACTCGCCGAGCAGCGCCTCGGTGCGGGTGTTGGCGCTGATCGCGTTCAGCGTGACCCCGATCGTCTCGATCAGCTGGCTGAAGAACGCCAGGTGGACGTCGGTGAACCGGCCGAAGGAGGCCAGCTCGATCGCGCCGAGCACCGCGTCCTCGAACACGATCGGCAGCACGATGATGTTGACCGGGGCCGCCTCGCCCAGCCCCGACCCGATCTTGACGTAGTCGGCGGGCGCGTCGGCGATCAGCAGCGGCCTGCGCTCCTGCGCCGCCTGCCCGACCAGGCCCTCGCCCATCGCGAACCGGACGGCCCCGACCCGGCCCCGCCGCGTCCCGTACCCGGCGATCATCACCAGCTCGGTCTCATCGCCGATGCTCTCGGCGAGGTAGAACGCGCCGTACTGGGCGCTCGCGGTCGGCGTCAGCTCCCGCATGATCAGCTCGGCGACCTGCATGAGGTCCCGGTGGCCCTGCATGAGCCCGCCGATCCGCGCGAGGTTGGTCTTGAGCCAGTCCTGCTCCTCGTTGGCGCGGGTCGTCTCGCGCAGCGTCGCGACCATCAGGTTGACGTTGTCGCTCAGCTCGGCGACCTCGCCGCGCGCCTCCACGGTGATCGTCCGGGTCAGGTCGCCGGTCGCGACCGCGCTGGCGACCTCGCCGATCGCGCGCACCTGGGTGGTCAGGTTGCCGGCCAGCTCGTTCACGCTCTCGGTCAGCCGCTTCCAGGTGCCCGACACGCCCTCGACCTCGGCCTGCCCGCCCAGGCGCCCCTCGCTGCCCACCTCGCGCGCCACGCGGGTGACCTCGGAGGCGAACGACGACAGCGTGTCGACCATCGTGTTCAGCGTGGTCTTCAGCTGCAGGATCTCGCCCTGCGCGTCCACGTCGATGCGCCGCGTCAGGTCTCCGTGCGCGACCGCGGTGGTGACCTGCGCGATGTTGCGGACCTGGGTGGTCAGGTTGTTCGCCATCGAGTTGACGTTGTCGGTCAGGTCCTTCCACATGCCGCCCGCGCCCGGCACGCGGGCCTGCCCGCCGAGGCGCCCCTCCGTGCCGACCTCGCGGGCGACGCGGCTGACCTCGTCCGCGAACGCCGACAGCGTGTCGACCATCGTGTTCAGGGTGTCCTTGAGCTGCAGGATCTCGCCCTGCGCGTCCACCTCGATCTTGCGGGTCAGGTCGCCCTGCGCGACCGCCGTGGTGACCTGCGCGATCCCGCGGACCTGGGTGGTCAGGTTGTTCGCCATCGAGTTGACGTTGTCGGTCAGGTCCTTCCACACGCCGCTGACGTCCGGCATCCGCGCCTGCCCGCCGAGGCGACCCTCGGTGCCGACCTCGCGCGCCACGCGGGTGACCTCGGAGGCGAACGACGACAGCGTGTCCACCATCGCGTTCACCGTGTCCTTGAGCTCCAGGATCTCGCCCTGCGCGTCCACCGTGATCTTCTTGCCGAGGTCTCCCTCCGCGACCGCGGTGGTGACCTGCGCGATGTTGCGGACCTGGTAGGTCAGGTTGGACGCCATCCCGTTGACGTTGTTGGTCAGGTCCTTCCAGACGCCGCTCACGCCGGGCACGCGGGCCTGGCCGCCGAGGCGTCCCTCGGTGCCGACCTCGCGCGCCACGCGGGTGACCTCGTCGGCGAACGCCGACAGCGTGTCGACCATCGTGTTGACCGTGTCCTTGAGCTGCAGGATCTCGCCCTGCGCGTCCACGGTGATCTTCTTGCCGAGGTCGCCGTCGGCGACGGCGGTGGTGACCTGCGCGATGTTGCGGACCTGGTAGGTCAGGTTGTTCGCCATCGCGTTGACGTTGTCGGTGAGCTTCTTCCACACCCCGCTGACGCCGGGCACGTTCGCCTGCCCGCCGAGCTGGCCCTCGGTGCCGACCTCGCGGGCGACGCGGGTGACCTCGTCGGCGAACGCCGACAGCTGGTCGACCATCGTGTTCACGGTGAGCTTCAGCTCCTGAAGCTCACCGGTCGCCTCGACCGTGACCTTCCGCGTCAGATCGCCGCTGGCCACCGCCGTGGTGACCTCCGCGATGTCGCGGACCTGGGACGTCAGCCGCGACGCCATCACGTTCACCGAGGCGGTCACGTCCCGCCACCGGCCCGTCATGCCGCGCGCCGGGGCCTGCCCGCCGAGCCGTCCCTCCGTGCCGACCTCGCGGGCGAACTGGGTGACCTCCCAGGTGAACTGGTCGAGCAGCTCCACCATGCCGTTGACCGACTTGGCCATGCGCAGCAGTTCCCCGCGCATCGGCCTGCCGCGCACCCGCAGCTCGACCCGCTGGCTCAGGTCGCCCGCGGCCACCGCCTCCACGACCTGGCTCATCCCGGTCGCCAGGTCGGTCAGCTTGTCGATGATCGCGTTGGCGTCGTCCACGGAGGCGGCCCAGGTACCGCGCATCGCGCCCTGTGCCAGCCGTCCCCGCAGCTTCCCCTCCCGGCCGATCTCGCGGCGGATGCGGCTCAGCCCCGCCGCCAGCTCCGTGCCGTTCTGCCGGATCTCCTCCAGGATCGCCGCGGCCTCCGCCACGGCTCCATCGCCCGGCACGTCCAGCTCGGACCTCGCCTTCCCGTCCCGGACGGCGATGAGCGCCTTGAGAAGCGGCTCCAGATCAGCGTCGCTGTAGCGAGGGGCGGTATCGAGATACGCGCCGCCGGGGCGTGCACGAGACGCGGTACGCGGCATTCTCTTTCATCCTCCTGGCCCGCGATTGTCGGGTATCCGGATACCGGGTAGCCGGATGGCACGGAGTCCTTCTCCAGGGCCTTCTCCTGGCCGCACCTGTACTCTACGTCGCCGTACGGAGCTGGACGCCGTTCGCACGCCGAGGGTGAACGGAAGGCAATGATCGTGCATCCATGCTTGTAGTCTTCGTGTTACGGTCTGTCGTGTCATGGCGGGGGATCGCATCGCCGAGGCCGGGCGCATCGCTCCGCCTCCGGGTCACGGCTCCCGTGGCCGGGTGGTCGACCGTTCTGTCACGATGGCCAGGCCCGGGTAGTGACGCTTCGAACGAGGGACGACAGTTGGATCGGCAGACGGCGTCGGCCACCTTCCCGTCCGCGGCCCCGGCGGTGGCGGACGCGCGCCGGTTCGTCCGGAAGGTGCTCGCCGACTGGGGCATGGACGAGGTCGCCGACGACGCCGTCCTGGCCACCAGCGAACTCGCCACCAACGCGATCGCCTACGCCGGCACGTCCTTCGAGGTCTCCTGCCGGCTGGAGGCCGGGGACATCAAGATCGAGGTCCGCGACCGGCACCCCACGCGGGGAATCGAGATGCCGGGCGTCACCGCCTCCAGCGGGCGCGGCCTGCCGTCCATCTCCCGGCTCGCCGCCTCCTGGGGCGTCTCCTACGACCGCCGCACCAAGGGCGTCTGGTTCCGGCTGCCCAGGCCGGGAGCCGCGAGCGGCGCCGCCGGTACCGTCCCCCTCCCCGAGGAGTCCGAGGAGCCCCGGACCGCCGCCGAGATCGCCCGGACGGGCACCGGAGGCGTTGCCGCCAGACGTGAGCGGGGACGTGAGCGGGTCCGGGAGCGCGCCGCCCGCGACGGCGCGGCCGAGGGCGCCCACGACTCCGCCGGGCCGGGCGGCCAGGTCCGGGAGGGCAGGCTCGGCGAGGGCGCCGGTGAGATCCCCGTGGCGGGTGACCGCCTCCTGCGGTCACCCGCGGCGGTGGAGGCCATGGAGGACGGCATCGCCCACGTCCGCGAGGTCCTCAGCGCCGAGGGCGCGGCCGTGCTGCTGACCGAGCGCGACGGGCGCCTGATCATGGGCGCCTCCGCCGGTAGCGCGACCGACGTCGCCCTCGGCGAGCTGTCGGTGGCCGGCCTGACTCCCGCCGCCCGCGCCGGCTCGGCCTGGGTGGCGGCCGACGCATCCGATCCGGCCGCCGCCGCCCTGCAGGCACGGTCCCTCGCCGCCGCTCCGCTGGAGTCCCAGGGACGCCTCACCGGACTGCTCGTGGCCGTTTCGACGGTTTCCGGCCGGTTCGCCGAGGCCGACGGCATCCGCATCGGCCGGCTCGCCGACGAAATGTCGCTCTCCCTGGAAAAGGCCAGGGTGGGCGAGCTGGAACGGTCCTGGCGCGGCTGGCTCAGCTTCGTCGCCGAGGCCAGCGACCTGCTCGCGGGGACCCTCGACCAGGAACGCACGATGGCGCTGGTCGCCCAGCTCGTCGTCCCCCGCCTGGCCACCTGGTGCGCCGTCTACACCGTCACCGAGTCCGAGCCCGACCGGCTCGCCTACGTGTGGCACGCCGACGAGAACCGCGCCGACGGCCTCCGCGAACTGCTCGACCACGCGGGCGCGGCCCCGCCGATGGACGTCCCCGGCGCCTGGAACGGGCTCGCGACCGCCCCGCAGGAGGTCCGCGCCGCCGTCGGCGACACCGCCGCCGACCAGGTCTACGCGTTCCCGCTGATCGCCCGCGGCCGCCGCATCGGCACCATCGTCATCGGCCGCCCGTCCGGCGACCGGTTCCCCCGCAGCGCGATCGAGCTCGCCGAGGAGCTCAGCCGCCGCGCCGCCCTCGCCGTCGACAACGCGCGGCTGTTCTCCGCGCAGACCGCCATGAGCAGCGCCCTCCAGCGCAGCCTCCTGCCGCCGGGCATCCCCGAGATCCCCGGCCTGGAGGTCGCGGTCGTGTACGAGCCCGCCGGGGAGGGCAGCGAGGTCGGCGGCGACTTCTACGACGTGTTCGAAAGCGGGAAGCGGCCAGGCGGCCCGGCGTCCGCGTCCCGCTGGCGGTTCGCCATCGGCGACGTGTGCGGCACCGGCCCCGAGGCCGCCGCCGTCACCGGGCTCGCCCGGCACGCGCTGCGCATCCTCTCCGCCGAGGAGATGTCCGTCCCGGCCGTGCTCGCCCGCCTCAACCGGCTCATCCTCGGCGAGGGCCAGCGCGGGCGCCTGCTCACCCTCCTGCACGGCGAGATCGCCGCCCGGCGCCGCAACGGCGGCGTGACGATCAAGCTGACGAGCGCGGGGCACCCGCCCCCGCTGGTGCTCGCCCCGGACGGCGAAGTCCGCGAGGCGGCCTCGCCGCAGCCGCTGCTCGGCGTGTTCGACGGTGTCGAGTTCCACACCGACACCGTCGACCTGCGCCGCGGCGAGGTCCTGCTGTGCGTCACCGACGGCGTCACGGAGCGGCGCTCCGGCAACCGTCTCCTCGGCGACGGCCAAGGGCTGGAGAACCTGCTCGCCGGCTGCAGCGGGCTGAGCGCCGGCGCCGTCGCCGCCCGTATCCAGCGCGCCGTGCGCGACTTCGGCCCCGAGCCGTCGAACGACGACATTGCCCTCATCGTTCTGCGGGCGTCATGATGGAGACCAACAATCGGTAAGGTGGGGTGGCGTGGGGCTTGCCTTGCACACGACACGACAGGACGGCCGCGCGACGATCGCCGCGCGCGGCTCCATCGACCTGCACTCGTCCGACGAGCTGCGGTCCCGGCTGACCGAACTCGTGGACGCGGGAGAGCGGGCGGTCGTCGTCGACCTCGCCGCGGTGGACTTCTGTGACTCCTCCGGTCTCAACGTTCTCGTGAGGGCGTACAAGCACGCGCGCGCGCAGAACGCCACGCTCACCGTCACCGGCGCCTACGGCCGGGTCGAGAACGTGCTGCGGACCACCGGCCTTGACCGCTTCCTTATCGAGGACCCGGCGGAGGGGGCTCCGGCCGATGGGCGCTGAGGGAGAGACGATGAAGAACGGCGAGCGGGCGGAGTGACCGACCCGATGACCGAGACGACATTGCGCGCGGCGCCGCAGACCGAGGCGGTCGAGTACGCACGGCGGCTCGCCGCCCGCACCATGCGGACCTGGGCGCTGATGGACCGCGAGGAGCTCGTCACCGCGATCGTGGCCGAGCTCGTCGCCAACGCCGTCCGCCACGCGGGCACGGCGCTGGAGCTGCGCCTGCTGCGCGGCGGCGGCCGCATCCGCGTCGAGGTCCGCGACCGCGCCGCCCAGCTGCCGCGGCTGACCGTCCCCGGCCCGCTGGACGAGTCGCATCGCGGCCTGTTCATCGTCGACCGCTTCGCGAACTCCTGGGGGGCCGACCCCGTGACCGGCGGCAAGGTCGTCTGGGCCGAGGTGGACATCTGACACCGCGTTCCGCCTGGAACGTGAGCCCGCGCGAAGCCCCGTGCGGGCGCGCACCCACCGGGCGCGCCCCGGCCGTCCGTGGGCGCGCCGCAGCGGGCGTGCGATCAGGTGGACTTGCGGTACAGCTCGGCGACCATGAACGCCAGGTCCAGTGACTGGCCCCGGTTGAGCCGCGGGTCGCACGCCGTCTCGTAGCGCTGGTGCAGATCCGCCTCCGCCAGCCCGTGGGCGCCGCCGACGCACTCGGTGACGTCGTCGCCGGTGAACTCGATGTGGATGCCTCCGGGGTGCGTCCCCAGCGCCCGGTGGACCTCGAAGAAACCGGCCACCTCGTCCAGCACGTCGTCCAGCCGCCGGGTCTTGTGCCCGCTCGGCGCCTCGAACGTGTTGCCGTGCATCGGGTCGCAGATCCACGCGACCGGGGCGCCGCTCTGGTGCACCTTCTCGATCAGCGGCGGCAGCGAGTCCCGGATCCGGCCCGCGCCCATCCGGGTGATGAAGGTCAGCCGGCCCTCCTCGCCGTCCGGGTTCAGCCGGTCGATCAGCGCCAGGACGTCGTCGGCGGACGTCGTCGGGCCGAGCTTCACCCCGATCGGGTTGCGGATCTGCCGCAGGAACTCCACGTGCGCCCCGTCCAGCTGCCTCGTGCGCTCACCGATCCACAGGAAGTGAGCCGACACGTCGTACGGCAGGCCGCTGAGGTGGTCGATGCGGGTCAGCGCCCGCTCGTACTCCAGCAGCAGCGCCTCGTGGCTGGAGAAGAACTCCACCCCGTGGAACTCGTCGGGGTCGGCCCCGCACGCCTTCATGAACGACAGCGCCCGGTCGATCTCGCCCGCGAGCCGCTCGTAGCGGCGGCCCGCCGGGCTCTGCGCCACGAAGTCCTGGTTCCAGGCGTGCACCTGGCGGAGATCGGCGTACCCGCCCTTGGTGAACGCCCGGCACAGGTTCAGCGTCACCGCCGAGCAGTGGTAGGCCTTCAGCAGCCTGTTCGGGTCGTTGCGCCGGGACTCGGCGTCGAACCCGAACCCGTTGACCGCGTCGCCGCGGTAGGCGGGCAGTTCCACGCCCCCGCGCTCCTCCACGGGCTTCGAGCGGGGCTTGGCGAACTGGCCGGCCATCCGGCCGATCTTCACGACCGGCACGCTGCCGGCGTAGGTGAGCACCACGGCCATCTGCAGGAGCGTCTTGAGCTTGTTCTTCACCGCGTCGGCGTTCGATCCGTCGAACGTCTCGGCGCAGTCGCCGCCCTGTAGGACGAACGCCCTGCCGTGCGCGACGTCCGCGAGCTGGGCCTTGAGCTGGTCGCACTCGCCGGCGAAGACGAGCGGGGGCTGCGCGGCCAGTTCGGCGGCGACCGTCCGGACCTCGTCCGGGTCGTCCCAATCGGGCTGCTGGAGGGCGGGGAGGGAGCGCCAGGCGTCGAGGTCCCCGATGGCGGATGTACTCACGCTGAAAGGCTATGGCACGCCCTGTCCCCGCCGGACGACGAGCCCGGCCGGGCCAGGACGTCGGGCTCCGGCGGCATGGGCGGAACCGGGAACCGGGGAAGGCGGGGCCGGCGAACGCGAACGGGCGGCCCCGGAGCCGGGGCCGCCCGATCACTGATCACAGAGCGGAGGAACCGCCCGCCCGGCCTCAGGCCGCGCGGCTCCCGGCGGTCGCGCGCACCGGCTCCCGCGCGGTTCCCGGCCCGCCCGACAGCGTCCGGCGGCCGCTCAGGTCGGCCTCGCTCGCCAGCTGCCGCAGCCGCCGCAGCGAACGGTCGGTGATCTGCCTCACCCGGTTGTGGCTCAGGCCGTACCGGGCGCCGATCTGCGCGTACGACAGGGGCTGGCCGCTGTCCATGCCGAACCGGGCCCGCAGGATCGCGGACTCGCGCTCCGGCAGCCGGTCCAGCAGCCGTCCGAGGCCCTCGATGTCGTCCAGCGCGAGGATCTCGGCCTCCGGTGTCACGGCCTCCGGATCCTCAAGCAGGTCGCCCATCGGGGTCTCGCCCGCGTCGTCGACGGTCGCGTCCAGGCTCGCCGGATCGCGGCGCCAGCGCAGCAGCTCGTCCACATGCTCGGCCTCGGCGCCTAGCGTGTCGGCGATCTCCTCGCGGGTCGGCTCCCTGCCGAGCTCGCGGCCCAGCTGGCGTTCCGCCCGGCGCAGCCGGGAGAGCTCCTCCTCAACGTGGACGGGCAACCGGATCGTGCGGGCGGTGTGACTGAGCCCGCGGCCGATCGCCTGCCTGATCCACCATGTCGCGTATGTGGAGAACTTGAAGCCGCGGCGGTAGTCGAACTTCTCCACCGCGCGCATCAACCCCAGGTTCCCCTCTTGAACGAGGTCAATGAGAGGCAACGAGTCGGTCGGGTACTTGCGGGCGATCGAGACCACGAGGCGCAGATTGGCCTCGACGAAGCGCTGCTTGGCGCGCAGCCCCGCCGCGGTCAGCTGCTCCAGCTCCTCGCGGGTCGCGCCCTCGGGCACCTTCCCCTCGACCAGAAGCTGTTCGGCGTACAGTCCCCCTTCGATCGCCTTGGCCAGATCGACCTCCTCCTGCGCATCGAGCAGGGGGGTACGGCCGATCCGGTCGAGGTACGCTCCGACCAGATCCTTGTCGGGAACGTCGACCCTGTCGCCCTTGGTACGGGTTGCAGCCATCCTGACCCTTCTCCGGTGCGATCTCCCTACGAGGACAACGCTAATTACCGCTCTGTGATTCCCGGGTGGGGAATACTGCGAGGCTGTTAGCCGCTCTACGTCCTGATACCCCGACTGAGGAGAAACCGACATGGCGACGGTCACACTCACCACAGAGAACTTCGACCAGGTCGCCCAGAGCGACGGCATCGTCATGGTCGACTTCTGGGCGGAGTGGTGCGGACCGTGCAAGAGGTTCGCGCCCGTGTTCGAGAGGTCGGCCGGCAAGCACGACGACATCGTCTTCGCCAAGGTCGACACCGACACCGAGCAGGAGCTGTCACAGCGGTTCGGGATCAAGTCCATTCCCACGCTGATGGCGATCCGCGACGGCATGATCGTTTTCGCGGAGCCCGGCGCGGTGGGCGAGTCGGTGCTGGAGAACGTGATCGAGCAGGTGCGCGGCCTCGACATGGAGGACGTCCGCCGCCGCGCGGAGTCCTGAACGTCCGCGGATTCTGGACCGGCGGGGCCGAGCGGCCCGCCGGGCGAGGCTGCGGACCACGTGCCGTCCCAGGTGGCGGGCACGAGAAGGGCAGCTGACGCCGCGGAGGCGTGACGGCAAAGAAGCGGACGGTACCGCCCGTTCCGCATCCCGCATGGTCGATGATGGACCGATGCTCGCCGATGTCGTCCACTACCTAGTGTGCCCCGTGTGCGGTGCGGACCTCGAACTGGCTGAGCGCGGACTCCGCTGCCCGGGAGGGCACGCCTTCGACATCGCGCGCCAGGGTTACGCGAACCTGCTGCCCGGCAATGCCCGTCCGGGCACGGCCGACACCCCGGAGATGGTGCGCGCGCGAGACGAGTTCCTGACGGCGGGCCACTTCACAGCACTCGCGGACCGCCTCGCCCGCGACGTCTCACGCGCCAAGCCGTCCTTCGCCGTCGACGCGGGCGGCGGCACCGGGTACTACCTGAGCCGGATACTCGACCGGTCGCCGGACGCGGCCGGGCTCGCTCTGGACATCTCCAAGCACGCCGCACGCAGGGCGGCCAAGGCACACCCGCGCGCCTGCGCGGTCGTCGCGGACCTGTGGCGCCCGCTCCCCCTGCGCGGCGGAGCCGCCGACGTCGTCGTGAACGTCTTCGCGCCCCGCAACGCCGCCGAGTTCCACCGGGTGCTCCGCGACGAGGGGCTGCTCCTGACCGTGACTCCGTCGCCCCGGCACCTCGGCCCGCTCGTCGAGTCCCTCGGACTCCTGTCGATCGACAAGCACAAGACCGAGCGTACGGACGCGGCACTCGCCGGCTACTTCAAACTGGATTCGCGCCAGGAGATCGACATTGAGGCCCTCCTGACCCACGAAGAGGTCACCACGCTCGTGGGCATGGGGCCCAGCGCACATCACGTCCCGGCCGATCGGCTGCGTGAACGGCTCGGACGGCTACCCGACCCTCTGCCAGCGCCCCTGTCTTTCGTGCTGTCGAGCTACAGGCGGCTTGAGTAGGCGCCGCGCGTCCACGTCCTGCGCGAGTTCGAGGAGCACCTGCGGCACTTCGCCGGGTTCTGTCACGTCATCCACGCCGGGGACATCGACATCGAACGTGAACGAAGTCGAAACCGCGTGGACCGTGCCGCTCAGCAGGAGACGCTGAAGGGCCTGCCCTGCGCGGAGCCACTCGGCGGGGGAGTCCCCATGGGTGGTCAACACCGCACGTTGAGCCGGCATCTCCTTTGCGGTGGGGAGCGGGTGAAGCGCCGCTCCTTCCAGCTTTGCCGCCTCGCCCAGCTCGTTGGTGAGGGGGACGGGCGGCCGGGCGGCGTCCACCGGCCTTGCCGCGACGAAGGGCCGGAGCGTCGCGGCGTAGAGGAGGCGTTCCTCCCGCGTCATCCGGTGGCGCCCCGCAAGCCGCACCGCCGCGAGGACCGTCGGGCGTCCGGCATCCGGGAGAAGCCGCACGACGGCCTCGTGTCCCAGCTGGGCGGCGGCGAGCCGCAGGTTCACGAGCGCCGCGCCGCTGCTGAGATGCAGGCTCCGCCCCAACGGGTCGCGTGCCGGCCGGAACCTCGCGGGGTCGGCATGCACCTCGATCAGGCCGGACGCGACCTTGAACCGCCACGCGTGCACGTCATGGATGGTCGGACCCATGGTCGCGGCGACCACCAGGCGTTCCGCCGAAGCGCGGATGGCGACGGGCACATTCACGAGGCGGGTCCTCCAGACCTCGGCCGGCTGTCGGGCCGGGAGCCGGCGCATGCCCCCGGCGCCGGACTCCGCGGGCTGTGCGGTCTGCGCACCGTACCCCACTGTGACCCGACCCACGTAGTGTGTGAACAGCGAGGTCAGCGAGACGATCGGTGTGCCCGGCCGGGGAAGTGACGGCAGGACGCGGATGTTCCGATTTGACGGCGTCGGCGGAGGACCTTAACGTCTCTTCAGCCCCAAGGGATGCGGGACGCCACAGCGCGGCCGGCCCACGGGACCAGGCTTCCGAAAACGGTTCGAGTCACGCTCGGGCTGTTGTACGATGGTCTGACAGCCCGGAACGGGATGACGGGACACCGCAAGGTGGCCGGCCCGCAGGGCGTCTCCTGCGAAACGATCTTCGGTGGGCTTCGGCCTGTTGGTTCGTCGTTGCGTGGGGCTTGGTGGGCCATCCGTTCGTCGAAAAGATCTTGGTTGATCGGCTTGACAGGGGCGGCGAACCAGGTAAGTTAGAAGGGTTGCCCCGGAGCCGGGGCCTGCGGGAGCGGGGTTCGGCGCGGTGGGTGTCCGTTTCTTGAGAACTCAACAGCGTGTTAAAAGCCAGTGCCTTTATCGGCTCGGCCAGTGTTTTCTGGTCGGGTCG
>NZ_SMKK01000017.1 GCF_004348425.1 Actinomadura sp. 7K507 | reverse complement strand
AGGTCGATCTCCTCGACCTGCCCGACCGACACGTCGTTGACCTTGACCGCCGACTGCGGGACGAGGTCCAGCACGTTCGAGAACTCGATCTTCACGGTCTTCGGGTTCGGCCCGAGATCGGGGCCGCCGGGCAGCGGCAGCGACGACACGCCGTTGAACGAGCAGCCCGACAGGGCCGCCGCTCCCGCGACCGCGGCGACGCCGAACAGCCGCGCGCGGCGGCCGGCGAGGCGTCCTGCCCGGCGCACGCGCCGTGTCGTGCTCATCGGCCACCTCCAGGCATCAGCGCGTTGAGGTCGTTGGTCCGGCTCTGCGGCGCGGCGGCGTTGTTCCGGGCGCCGCCACCGCCGCCGTTCGCCGACTTGGGCGGGCCCTGCGGGCCGTAGGCGTCCGGCGGGATCGGCACCGGGTCGTAGTGCGTGGTCAGCGCGGTGATCCAGGACAGGTCCAGGTGCAGGCCCGTCAGCGCCTTGCCGATGCCGTTGTACGGCTCGACGAAGTCGAGGCACTCCTTGGCGGGCGTACCGACCGAGTAGGCCAGCGAGCAGACCCAGTCCGCCAGGTCGTGGAACTGGCGGAAGTTGTTGCGGGTGTGGATCGTGCCGCTGATCGGGTCGTAGGCGCGGGCCAGGTTGTTGACGGCCAGCGGGCCGGCCGTGAGGATCTCGGCCAGCGCCTCCCTCTCCTTCACCAGCACGCCGGTGATCTGGGCGAGCTGCCGGACGTTGGAGGCCAGCTCGCTGCGGTTGTCCTTGACGAACCGCTGCACGTTGCGCAGCGTCGGGGCGAGGGTGTTGAGCGCCGCGCTCAGCTCCTCCTTCTCCCCCGCGAGCTGCCCCGACACCTGGTTGAGGTGCCCGCTGAACGACTTGATCTGCTGGTCGTTGGTCTTCATCGCGTCGGTGATGACCCGCAGGTTCTTGATCGTCTCGGCGATGTCGCCGCGGTTGGTGCTGAGCGTGCTGAGCGCCTTGGAGGTGTCCTCGATCGTCGCGCGGATGTCGTCGCCCTGGCCCTCCAGGTTGTCGGCGCCGACCTTCAGCAGCTCCGACAGCGACCCCGTGCCGTCCTCGTCGGGCTTGTTGGCGCCCTCGGGGCCGAGCGCCTTGCTGAGGTCGTTCAGGCTGCCGCCGATGTCGTCGATCTCGACCGGGACCGCGGTGCGGCTCACCGTCAGCGTCGCCCCGTCCGCCAGCACCGGGCCGGTCTTGTAGACGGGCGTGAGCTGGATGTAGCGGTCGGCGACGAGCGTCTGGTTGATGATGACCGCCTGCGCGTTGGCGGGCACCTTGTACTTGGCGTCGTACTTCAGCCCGACCTTCACCGAGTCGCCGACCGGGTCGACGCTGGTGACCTCGCCGACCGGGATGCCGAGGATGCGGACGTCGGCGCCCGCGTACAGGCCGACGGTCTTGGTGAAGTACGCCGTCATGTGGCGCTGCTCCTCCCTCTGGAACACCAGCAGGAGCGCGGCAGCCAGCACTGCGACGGCGAGTATCGCGCCGCCGAGGCGAAGGATGGTTGCTGAATTGCGCACGTGAACCTGCCTGATCAGGGGAGGAACGGCAACGGGTTGTCACCGGTGACGCCGGTCTGGCCGTTGCCGTTGCCGCTGCCGTTGCCGGTCTGGCCGCCTTGCCGGTGGGTCTGGTTCCCGCCGGCGGCCGGGGCGTCCCCGATCGAGGCGGGGATCGGGATGAGGTTCTGGATCCAGGAGTCGAACCAGCGTCCCGTGCCGGTCACGTCGGCGAACTGCCGGGCGAACGGCGCGAACAGCTGGAGGATCCGGTCCAGGTTCTTCTGGTTCTTCAGCAGGACGTCGTTGACGGCCGACAGGTTGTCCAGCATCGGCCGGAGCTGCTTCTCGTTCTCCTTGATCAGCGCGTTCACCTGCTGGGAGAGGGTCACGGTCCGGATCAGCAGCTGGTGGATGACGTCGCGCCGGGCCTGCACCGCCCGCAGCACCTTGTCGCCGTCCTGGACGAGCGCGGCGAAGTCCTGGTTGCGGTCGGCGAGCAGCTTCGACACGTCCTTGGCCTTGCCGGTCAGCTCGTGCAGCTCCTCGTCACGGGACGCGATCGTGTCCGACAGCCGCCGCAGGCCCTGCAGCGACGCCCGGACCTCCTCGGGGGAGTTCCTGAACGTGTCCGACAGCACGTCGAACGACTTGGCCACCTGCTCGACGTCGATCGCGCCGACCCGCCGGCTCAGCTCGCTGATCGCGGGGACGACCTCGAACGGGACGTGCGTCCGCTCGATCGGGATGCTGCGGCCGAGCTCGCCCTTCCCGCGCGGGATGAGCTCCAGGTAGTGCGCGCCGAGCACCGTCTTGATCTTGATGCTGGCCTCGGTGCGGTCGCCGAGATCCACCCCGTCGTCCACCCGGAAGGTGACCTTGACGTGGTCGCCGTCCAGCTCCAGCTCCTTCACCTCGCCGACCTTCACGCCGGCGATGCGGACCTCCTCGTCCGCCTTCAGCCCCGCGGCCTCCTTGAACGCGGCGGTGCGGGTCTCACCGCCGGAGATGAGCGGGATGTTGCCCAGGTTCATCGCCAGCACGACCAGCGCGATGATGACCGCGAACCCGATGAGGCCGACCGGGGTCGGGTTGCGTTCACGGAACGAGACCCTCATCTACTTGCACCTCGCGTTCTCGTTCACGATCGCCGGCGTCTGGTAGACGGGTCCGCCCGGCAGCCGCACGCGCGCGTCGAGGCCGCAGATGTACATGTTGAACCAGGACCCGTAGGAGGAGATGTTGATCAGCCCCTCCAGCCGCTTCGGCGTCCGCTTCAGGCCCTCGTCGAGGTCGCGGCGGTTGTCCTTGAACGTCCCGGTGAGCTTGCGCAGCCCGGCGATGTCGTTCTTGATGTCGGGACGCGCGTCGACGAGCAGGTCCTGCGTGGTGCCGGTCAGGTCGTTGATCGCCGACACCGAGTCGAAGATCGCCTGGCGGTCGCCGGACACCCCGCTGACGAACCCGCGCAGGTCCAGGATCAGCTGGTTGACCTCGTCGTGCCGGTCGTCGATGGTGCCGAGGACGGTGTTCAGGTTGTCGACCACCCGGCCGATGACCCGGTCCCGGTCGGCGAGCGTGTTGGTCAGCGACGCGACGTGCGCGAGCAGGCTGTTGATCGTCCCGCCCTCACCCTGCAGCACCTTGATGATCTGCATGGCGAGCGTGTTGACGTCATCGGGCTCCAGCGCGCGGAACAGCGGCCGGAAGCCGTTGAACAGCGTCGTCAGGTCCAGCGCCGGCTTGGTCTGCGCGATCGGGATCGTGTCGCCGGGGTCCAGGTAGCTGTTGGCCTGGCCGGCGCCGTCGGCCAGCGCCAGGTACCGCTGGCCCATCAGGTTGCGGTACCGGATGTGCGCCTGCGTGGACGTCGGCAGCCCCGCCTCCAGGGCGTCGTCGTCCTGGACGCTGAACGTCACCTCGGCCTGGTGGCCCTTGTAGAGCTCGATGTCCTCGATCTGGCCGACCCGGACGCCGGCGACGCGCACGTCGTCGTTCTCCAGCAGCCCGGTCACGTCCGAGAAGATCGCCTTGTAGCTGTTGGTGGACCGGAACCGCACGTTGGAGATCGTCATCGCCAGGATGCCGGTGGCGACGGAGGTGACCACAACGAACAACGTCAGCTTGACCAGCGCACTCGTCGTCTTCACTTGATCGTCACCACCGATCCGTCACCCAGCAGCGGGCCGAACATCAGCGCCGACACATCGGAGACCTGGTCGGCGGGGGTCCGCGTCATCGGCCCGACGACATTCTTGATCTTTTCCTTCTCGCTCATCGAGCCCGGGTCGACGAAGACGTTCGACATCGCCCGGCCGCGGCCGCCGGCGGGCGCGTTCGGCGGGTCGGGGTCCTTCCACCACAGGTCGTCCTGCGTGCCGTCCAGCGCCAGGTAGTCCGGGAACGGGACCTTCGGGTTCGGCAGGCCGTAGCAGCGCGGGTTGCGCTGGTCCTTCACCTCCGGCAGGTCCAGCGGGTTCTTGTAGCCCGGCCGCGGCTTGACGATCTCGACGGTCAGGTTGAACGTCTTGGATCCGCCCCCGCCGGCCACCCGCTCGGCCTCCGGCTTGAGCTTCATCAGCCCGGACAGCACGCACGGCAGCGACGGCGAGTACCGGGCGACGACGCTCAGCACGTCGCGGTTCGCGATGTTGAAGCCGATGATCTTCGGTCCGTTGTGCCGCATGAACGCGTCGCCGTCCTGCGCCAGCGCGGTCGTCGCCGGGATCAGCCGCTCGATCGTCGCCGTCTTGTCGGTGATCGTCCGGCTGGTCACGTTGAGGTTGCGGAGCGTCTGCAGCAGGTCCGGCGCCGCGGCGTGGTAGATGTCGGACACGTCCGCCAGGCCGTGCAGGTCGTGGACCAGCGTCCCGAGCTCCGGGTTGATCTTCTTCAGCAGCGCGTCCGCCTGCTCCAGGTTCTGCCCGAGCTGCTCCCCGCGGCCCTGCAGCGCCGTCGCCAGCGCGTTCAGCGTCGCGTTCAGCTCCGCCGGCTTCACCGCCTGCAGCAGCGGCAGCAGGTCGTTCAGCAGCTTGTCGATCTCGACGGCGACCCGCGAGCGGTCCTGCTGGATCACGGCGCCCTCGGGCACGCCCAGCGGGCCGGGCTGCTCCGGGACGTGCAGGTCCACGTACTTCTCGCCGAACAGCGTCTTCGGCAGCAGCCGCGCCTGCACGTTCCGCGGGATCAGCTTCGCCTTGTCCGGGTCGAGGGCCAGGTGCAGCGTCGCGCCCTGCGAGGTGGCGTCGGTGCCGCGCACCTCCCCGACGATCAGCCCCCGCACCTTGACGTCCGAGTGCGACAGCAACTGCAGGCCGGCGCGCTCGGCGCGCACCGTCACTTCGGTCACCGGGGTGAACGCCTTGTTGAACAGGGCCACGGTGAGCGCCAGCAGCAGGACGATCACCAGGATCATCGAGAGGCCGAGCACACGGAACCGCACACGTTCGCTCATCGCGCCGTCACCCCGCGATCCGGACGCCGGGTTCGGTGCCCCAGATGGCCATCCCGAGCAGCAGGTCGGTCACGTTGATCACGACGATGCTGGTGCGCACCGCGCGGCCCACCGCGACGCCGACGCCCGCCGGGCCGCCGCTCGCGTGGTAGCCGTAGTAGCAGTGGATCAGCATCACCAGCACCGAGAATATGATTACTTTTGCGAACGACCACAAGATGTCGTTCGGCGGTAGGAACAAATGGAAATAGTGGTCGTAGGTGCCGGTCGACTGCCCGTAGAAAACGGTCACGATCAGCCGCGTCGCGCCGTAGGAGGCCAGCAGGCCCACGATGTACAGCGGGATGACCGCGATCATCCCGGCCAGCATCCGGGTCGTGACCAGGAACGGCATCGACGGGACGGCCATGACCTCCAGCGCGTCGATCTCGTCGGAGATCCGCATCGCGCCGAGCTGCGCGGTGAACCCGCAGCCGACCGTCGCCGACAGCGCCAGCGCCGACACCAGCGGCGCGATCTCGCGGGTGTTGAAGTACGACGCGATGAACCCGGTGAACGCGGCCGTGCCGATCTGGTTCAGCGACTCGTAGCCCTGCAGGCCGACCTGGCTGCCGGTGAAGAACGTCATGAAGCCGACGATCACCACCGAGCCGCCGATCACGGCGAGGCCGCCGGTGCCGAGGCTCACCTCCGCCAGCAGCCGCAGGACCTCCTTGCGGTAGCGGCGCAGCACCCGGAACGTCCACGCGAACGCGCGGGCGTAGAACGACATCTGGTGCCCGAAGTCGTCCAGCCGCTGCAAGGGGGCGTTCACCGCCTTCGTGACGGTCTTTCCCGTCTTTCCTGGGGCAGCCATCACATGCCCTTCGACGGGACGAACTGGAAGTACAGCGCGGAGATCAGGAAGTTCTCCAGGAAGAGCAGCATGAAGGTGATGACGACGGTCTGGTTGACCGCGTCACCGACCCCCTTCGGGCCGCCCTTGGCGTTCAGCCCCTTGTACGAGGCGACCAGTCCCGCCGTGATTCCGAAGACGAACGCCTTGAACTCGGCCTGCAGCAGGTCGGGCAGCTGCGCGATCGCGTTGAAGGAGGCCAGGTAGGCGCCCGGGGTGCCGTCCTGCAGCATGACGTTGAAGAAGTAGCCGCCCATCAGGCCGACCACCGAGACGAGCCCGTTCAGGAACAGCGCGACGAAGGCGCAGGCGAGCATCCGCGGCACGACCAGGCGGTGCAGCGGGTTGATGCCCAGCACCTCCATCGCGTCGATCTCCTCGCGGATCTTGCGGGAGCCGATGTCGGCGCAGATCGCCGACCCGGCGGCGCCCGCCACCAGCAGCGAGGTGACCAGCGGGCTGGCCTCCCGGACGATCGCGACGACCGCGGTCGCACCGGTGTAGGACTGCGCGCCGAGCTGCCGGATGAGCCCGCCCACCTGCAGCGACAGGATGCCCCCGAAGGGAATGGCGACCAGCATCGTGGGAATGGCGGTGACGCTGACGATGAACCACGACTGCTGGATGAACTCGCGCCACTGGAACGGCCACTTGAACAGCGCCCGGAACGTGTCCAGGCACAGGGCGAAGAACCGGCCCGGTTCCCGGATCGCGACATTGGCGGCGCCGTCCCCGAATTTGCGGAGCGTCGTGGAAGAACCCTCGTCCTTCCCGTCCCCTCGCTGGTCCGCGCCGATACCAGGAGTGGACATCAGTACCCGGCACCCGCCCCGTACTGGCCGGGCGGCGGGTTCCCCGGGAACTGGCCACCGGGGCCGCCGGGACCGCCGGGCGGCATCCCGCCCGGGGCGGCGGGCGGCGGGCCGCCCGCGGGCGCCATCGACGCCACGTACCGCGGCCACTCCTCGACCCAGTTGCGGCCCAGGTCGTCGATGAACGAGCCGGGCGGCGGGGTGACGCCGTGCGCGGCGCACCAGGCACCGGGGGCGTGCTGGCCCCGGCGGACCCGGCCGTTGCTCGTCATGAGCTGCGGCGGGATCGGCGGCAGCTTGCCCGGGTCGTCGCCCAGCTTGGCCTCGGCCTCCAGCTCGGAGACGTCCTTCTCCTCCGACATCCCGATCGGGCCGACCTTGCGGGCGTTGAGGAACTGCCGGACGACCGGCTCCTCGCTGGACAGCAGCATCTCGCGCGGACCGAACATCACCAGCTCGCGGCGGAACAGCAGGCCGATGTTGTCCGGGACGGTCCGGGCGGTGTTGATGTCGTGGGTGACGATCAGGAGCGTCGCGTTGATCTCGGAGATCAGGTCGACGAACGTCTGGTTCAGGTAGGACGTGCGGACCGGGTCGAGGCCGGAGTCCGGCTCGTCCACCAGGAGGATCTCGGGGTCGAGCACGAGCGCGCGGGCCAGGCCGGCGCGCTTCTTCATGCCCCCGGAGATCTCGCCCGGGAGCTTCTTCTCCGCACCGAGAAGCCCGACCAGGTCGAGGTTGTTCATCACGATCTGCCGGACTTCGGACTCGGACTTCTTGGTGTGCTCGCGCAGCGGGAAGGCGACGTTGTCGTAGACGTTCATCGACCCGAAGAGGGCGCCGTCCTGGAACAGCACGCCGAACAGCTTGCGGGTCTCGTAGAGCTGCGCCTCCGGCAGGCGCGGGAGGTCCCGGTCGCCGATCCAGATGTGCCCGCGGTCGGGCTTGAGCAGGCCGACCAGTGACTTCAGGAACACCGACTTGCCGGTTCCGGACGGGCCGAGGAGAACGGAGATCTCTCCTGCGGGGACCGTCAGCGACACGTCCTGCCAGATGGTCTGTCGGCCGAAGGACTTGGTGAGGCCCTCGACTCTGATCTCGACGCCCACTCGTCACCTTTCGTCCAGGCCGGGGGGAATCCCGAACCAATGAGCGAGTTAGCTCTCAGGCTCTTCTCTCGTCACACCGTGTGTCCGCCCTCTTACTACCGTCCGGTAGCCGTGACGGGTGCCACTACCGTAGCGATCCCGCGTCCAAATGGAAGGGGATCCTCCCCAGATCAGCGGCTAAATGCGACGTCGTAAGACAATCGTTACTTACGCGCCTATGAGACTAGCGGTCCAAGAACCGGCGTCTCAAGCGGGTCGTGCTGTTCACCGGGGACCGGACGGCTCCGTCGCGGCCACCGTGACAAGGCGGCCCTCCTGTGGCCACAGCGTCGGAACGGGACGCTACGCGCCGTCCCGAGAACCGCACAACCCGCGCGGGCACACGGTTTCCCACAGACGTTTATCACTCCCGCACAGGAAATCGACGGCCGCCCGACCGCCCCTTCACCCCTAGCGACAACCGCTCTGTCAGCGGACGGCGAACACGATCCGTACGTCCTCGAAGAGGGCCCGCTGCCGGCCTCCGGGGAACGCGGAAAGCCTCCAGGAAACGAAAGAGGCGGCCGTCCCACCGTGGTGGAACGACCGCCTCCTGAGGAGCGGTGGAGCCCTGCGGGCCCTCCGGCTCTGAAGCGCCCTACTTGACGGTGACCGTCGCGCCGGCCTTCTCCAGGGCCTCCTTGGCCTTGTCGGCCGCTTCCTTGTTGACCTTCTCCAGCAGCGGCTTCGGCGCGCCGTCGACCAGGTCCTTGGCCTCCTTCAGGCCGAGGCTCGTCAGCGCGCGAACCTCCTTGATGACCTGGATCTTCTTGTCGCCGGCGCCCTCGAGGACGACGTCGAACTCGTCCTGCGCGGCGGCCTCTTCCTCGGCCGGGGCGGCCCCGCCCGCGGGGGCGGCGACGGCCGCGACCGGCGCGGCGGCCTTGACGTCGAAGACCTCTTCGAACTGCTTCACGAAGTCCGAGAGCTCAAGAAGGGTCATCTCCTTGAACGCGTCGAGCAGGTCGTCGGTGCTGAGCTTCGCCATGATCTTTCCTCCGCTATGGCTTGAAAACTGGGGATTACGGAACCGCGGATGCCTACTCGGCGGATGCCTCGGCAGGCGCCTCGGCGGCGGTCGCCTCGGCGGTCTCGCCGCCTGCCTCGCGCTTGGCGCGCAGCGCCTCGGCGAGCTGCGCCGTCTGCGTCGGCAGCGCGTTGAAGAGCGCGGCCGCGTTGGACAGCGAGCCCTTCATCGCACCCGCGAGCTTCGCGAGCAGCACCTCGCGCGACTCCAGGTCCGCGAGCTTGGTGACCTCGGCCGCGCTCATCGCCCGGCCGTCGATGAACCCGCCCTTGATCACCAGCGGCGGGTTGGCCTTGGCGAAATCACGCAGGCCCTTGGCGGCCTCGACCACGTCGCCCCGGACGAACGTGATGGCGGACGGGCCCACGAGCAGGTCGTGGAACTGCTCGTCGACACCGGCCTCGTTCGCGGCGCGCTTGGTCAGCGTGTTCTTCACCACGCGAAACCGTGCGGTCTCGCCGAGGTTGCCGCGCAGCTCCTGCACCTGCGCGACCGACAGCCCGCGGTACTCGGTCAGCACGGCGCCGTTGGAGCTCTCGAACTCGTTCTTGAGCTCGGCTATCGCCGCGTCCTTATCGGCCCTGGCCATCCGGCCTCCTTCCGATTACCTGGGTGGGTACCAAAAAACGCCCCGGCGCAGGCGCACGGGGCGTCCAGGCAAGGCACGGAGGCCAAGCGGAAGCTCTCGTCTCACCTGCGCAGGCCGCCCGAACGAATCGGGACCTTCGGTCACCTCGGCATGAGGTGACGACCGGCGGTCTTCGGCACCGAACAGGGTACGTGCTGGGAACCTGCTTTAACAAATCAGCGGAACGGGCGAGGGACCGTCCCCTTTCGGAGTGCAGTCCCTCGCCCGTTGGCCGGTCGTGCGTCAACCGCCGGGTCCGCGCATCATCCCGGCATGTCGGTGACCTGGCCCGCCGGCGGCGCGGCGATCTGCACCGGCTTTCCGTAGTCGCGGTACGTGATCGTCATTGCCATGGAGCCCGCGGCGGACCTGTCCGCCTTTACCGCCAGCTTGCGGGGAAGCTGCTCATCGTCCACCCACAGGTCGAAGTGCGCTTGGCTCATGCCCGACGCGCCGACGCTCTTGCGGTACGCGTCCTGCGACTCCGCCGGAAGCTTCGCGATCGCGTCCTCCGTACGGTATGTCCCGGTGTAGCGGGTCGTCTCGACCCCGTCCACCGTCTCCTCACCGACCTTCTTCACGTCCTTGGACGCGGTCAGCAGCACGGTGTTCTGCAGCGGGTCCATATCGCGCGACTCCTGGAGCAGCTTGTCGAAGCCGATGCCCGACCCGGACTTCTGACCGATCGCGTCCAGCGACATCTTGACCCACGGCTTGGAAGACTGGACGCCGCCGCCGTCCGTCGGCGCGGGCAGTTTGATGTACATGTTCTGGCCCACGAGGCGCTGCTCGCCGCCCGACAACGACTTGCCGGCAACCGATATCTCGTCGAACAACATGCTGTAGGCCAGCTCCGGCTTCAGCTGGTACTTCATCGTGCCGTTCTGCGTGATGTCGCCCTGCGGTGAGCCCGTTACCTTCAACGACACGCCCGCCTGGAAAGAGTCGACCTCTCCAGTCTTGTCCGCGGCCTTGCCGAGCACCTGCGAGGCGGTGAGCTTGAGGTTCTCGCCGGCCTCGTCCACCGTGTTCCCGGCCTCACCGCAGCCGGTCACTGAGAGGGCGAGGCCGGCGGCCAGCGCGACGCCCGTGGCGAAACGACGGATCATCGTGGGGGTCTCCTTGCTCTGCTTGCCCCGGCCCGCTATGTGTGCGCCGGGGCATTTGGGTCGAATGCTAGGTCAGACGCCCAGGAGATCCTCGATGTTCGCACTGTCCTCTTATGGCTAATGTGCTGGTCTTACTTGTTTTTTTCGGATGTACCGTAAAGGTCAGTTCCCGCCGAGGAACGAGCCGAGCGACAGCTGCCCGACCTGGTCGGACGGCGGCGGATTCACGGTGAACGACTCGCCGTAGTCGCTGTAGAGGACGGTCACCGTGCCGTTCTCACCCTGCGAGCCGTTCGTCTTCGACACGAGCTTGCGGGGCAGGTTCTCCCCGTCCGTCCACAGGTCGAAATTGATCTTGCCGTTGGCCTTGTCCTTCGGCAGCCACTTGCCGACGTCCTCGCGCGCCTCCGCGTCGAGGCGGTTCAGCGCGTCCTGGACGGTCACCGTCCCGGTGTAGTGCGTCGTCTGGACCCCGTCGACCGACTCGGTGCCGACCCGCCGGGCGTCCTTGGAACCGGTGAACATCTTCGTCTGCTCGGCCGGGTCCACCTTCTGCACCTGGTTGACCAGGCTTTGGACGTCGAACCCGGTGCGCTGCGACGCCTCGTTCACGTCGATCTTCACCCACGGCTTGCCGCCGCTGACGAACTGGCCGAGCTTCGGGACCTTCGCGTACAGGACGTTCCCGGTGAACAGCGCCTGGCCGTTGGCGCCGGGAAGCGTCTTCCCGCCGCGGCTGACCTCGTCCAGCTTCGCGCTGAACTTCAGCTCGGGACGCAGCTGGAACTGCCCGTCGGCATGGATCTCGCCGTTGCCGCCCGCGTCGGTGCCGGTCACCGTGAGGTCGGCCTTGAACGTGTCGGCCTCACCGGTCTTCTTCGATGTCTTCAGCAGCGCCTCACTGGCGCTGAGCCGCATGTTCTCCGTGCTCTCGGTGCCACCACCGCCGCATCCGGTCAGGAGGAGCGCGGCGCTCACGGCGGTGCCGCCGGCCGCCACCACGAGTCGTCGGTTCATGAGGGTTGAGCCTCCCTTGTCGCCCTGCTGGTGTCCCCAGTCTGTCGGCGCGCTAACAGCGCCACATCCCCCGGTGGTACGAACAGCCGAACGAAGCGTACGACCTAGGGGCTACGGGCGGACGCGCCGGTCGGCACCGCCGTCGAGCCGATTCTGGAAGGGCTGCGGGGTCAGCGGTAGGAGCCGAAGGTCATTGCGCCCTTGAGGGTGGCGCCTCCGGACTGGGCGTCCAGGCCGATCCAGGTGGGGCGGGCCTTGCTGTCGGCCCACAGGTCGAGCCCGCAGGCGGCTTCCGCGGGTATCCACTCGCGGATCGCGGCGGCCACGTCCTGCGGCAGCAGCGGATACACGTTGCCCATCCCGGCCTGCGCGGTGAACCGGGTCTTGCCGCTCCCGTCCGGCTCGCTCGCGGTCACACCCGGGAGCGTCCCGATCAAGAAGGTGAACTGGCGGGGGTCGGAGCCGTTCTGCAGCGTGGCGAGCTGCTTCGCCGAGAGCTTGGACTGGGTCCACTTCTCGCCGTCGAAGCCCTTGACCGAGCTGCCGCTCACGATCACCTTCTCGGTGACCTTGCTGAGTTCGCCGTCCTGCATGGTGCGCGTGACGCCGGTCGCGTTCAGCGCGAACTTCGGCCACAGCGTGAACGTCGCGGTCTCGGTGGCGTGCCGGTAGTCGTCGCCCGATCCGAGCGTCACCTTCACGTCCGTCTTGCGGGTGAAGGCGTGCAGGCTCGGGCCTGGTTGGGGCGGCGCCGTGGGCAGGCCCTCCAGTCCGCTTCCCGACGGGGTCCCCGGGGCGCCGGAGCCGTCGCCCGCTCCCCCGGGGCCACCGGAACCGTTGCCCGTACCCGGCGCCGCGGAGGCGCCCGGGGTGACGATGCCGGTCGCCGTGCCGTTCGGGTTGGCCGGGTCCTGCTGGGCCATGGCCGCGGACGCCGGAACCGAGCCGTCCTCGGTCGAACCGCCGCCGACCTTGACCACCATCAGGACCGCCGTGGGCACGACGGCGACGGCGGTGACTACGGAGATGGCGATGGCCCGATCGGTTCGACGCTTCACGAGGAAGATTCAACACCAGATTCCCCATCGGTAACAAAGCAATCTGGTTACCAATTTGTCCGGTACCGGACGCCGATCTATGTATCCACGGCGTTCGGTGCTAAGGGCACCGGAAACGAGCAGGGCGCCCCCGGTGTGTCGGGGACGCCCTGCTCGGTGAGACGAACTCGGTGAGACGAACTCGGTGAGACGATCGCGCGGTCAGGCGCCTTCGAGGTCCGCGGTGAGGTTGCGGACCGCGTTCGGGTCCACCGGGATGCTCGGGCCCATCGAGGTCGTCATCGACGCCTTCTTGACGTAGCGGCCCTTCGCGGCGGACGGCTTGAGCCGCTGGATCTCATCGACCGCCGCGGCGTAGTTCTCCACCAGCTGGAGCGGGTCGAAGGACGCCTTGCCGATGATGAAGTGCAGGTTCGCGTGCCGGTCGACCCGGAACTCGATCTTGCCGCCCTTGATGTCGGACACGGCCTTGGCCACGTCCATCGTGACCGTGCCGGTCTTCGGGTTCGGCATCAGGCCGCGCGGTCCGAGCACCCGGCCCAGCCGCCCGACCTTGCCCATCTGGTCCGGCGTCGCCACGACCGCGTCGAACTCCAGGAAACCGCCCTGGATCCGCTGGATCATGTCGTCGGAGCCGACCAGGTCGGCGCCCGCCGCCTCGGCCTCCTTCGCCTTGTCGCCGACGGCGAAGACCAGCACGCGGGCGGTCTTACCGGTGCCGTGCGGCAGGTTGACCGTGCCGCGCACCATCTGGTCGGCCTTGCGGGGGTCGACGCCCAGCCGCAGGGCGACCTCCACGGTCGGGTCGAACTTGACGACCGTGGTGTCCTTGGCGAGCTTCACGGCCTCGGCCGGGCTGTACAGCCGGTCCCGGTCGATCTTCTCCGACGCGGAGCGGTAGCTCTTGCTGCGCTGCATTCTCGTTCCTCCACTGGAACTCGTGGTACGGGCCGCGCAGGCCCTTCCACCGGGGTTTGCCTACTTGACCTCGATGCCCATGGACCGCGCGGTGCCGGCGACGATCTTCTGGGCGGCCTCCAGGTTCTTGGCGTTGAGGTCGGGCATCTTGGTCGTGGCGATCTCGCGGACCTGGTCGGCGGTGACCGAGCCGACCTTGGTCTTGTGCGGCTCGCCGCTGCCCTTCTCGACGCCCGCGGCCTTCAGGATGAGCTGCGCGGCCGGCGGGGTCTTGGT
This sequence comes from Actinomadura sp. 7K507, assembly GCF_004348425.1. GTDB lineage: Bacteria > Actinomycetota > Actinomycetes > Streptosporangiales > Streptosporangiaceae > Spirillospora. The sequence goes on along the minus strand of NZ_SMKK01000017.1, from coordinate 50,002 downwards.
GACGAAGCTGAACGACCGGTCCTCGTAGATGGTGATCTCTACGGGGATGACGTTGCCGCGCTGGGCCTCCGTCGCAGCGTTGTACTGCTTGCAGAAGTCCATGATGTTGACGCCGTGCGGACCGAGCGCGGTACCGACCGGCGGCGCCGGCGTCGCGGCCCCAGCCTGCAACTGGACCTTCACCAGTGCGGCGATCTTCTTCTTCTTGGGAGGCATGCCTCTCCCTCAGTGTTCCGTTTGCTGTGGTCCCGACTCCCGGATACCGGGCAACGCGGCGGGCGGAACGTAACCGCCGTGTTGGGACCCTTGTTGACCCCAGGCCCCGCATGCGCGGAGTGCAATGACGCTGGACGTTCACGAACGCAGCGATCTTGGGGTCATCCCCGCGTGCGCGGGGAGACAACCCGTCCAGGATACGGCCTGGTCGAGGTGGGTCGGTCAGATCTTGGAGACCTGGTTGAAAGACAGCTCGACCGGCGTTTCGCGGCCGAAGATCGAGACCAGGACCTTGAGCTTCTGCTGTTCGGCGTTGATCTCGTTCACGGTGGCGGGGAGGGTGGCGAACGGGCCGTCCATGACGGTGACCGACTCGCCGACCTCGTAGTCCACGGTGGCCTGCACCTTGGCCTGCTCCTTGGCCTTGACCGCGCCCTCCTCGGGCTCGGGGGCCAGCAGGTTGGCGACCTCGTCCAGGCTCAGCGGGGACGGCTTGTTCAGCAGGCCGACGAACCCGGTCACGCCCGGCGTGTTGCGGACCGCGGCCCACGACTCGTCGGTCAGCTCCATGCGGACCAGGATGTAGCCCGGCAGGACCTTCTCGTTGACCTTCTGCCGCTTGCCCTGCTTGATCTCGGTCACCTCGTGCTGCGGGACCTCGATCTGGAAGATGTAGTCCTCCATGTTGAGGGTCTGCGTCCGGGTCTCGATGTTGGTCTTGACCCGGTTCTCGTAGCCCGCGTAGGAGTGCACGACGTACCAGTCGCCCGGCTGGAGCCGGAGCTGCATCTTGAACTCGGCGTACGGGTCGACCGGCGGTCCGGCGGGCGCCTCTTCCTCCGGCTCCCCTTCTTCCCCCGGCTCCCCTTCGCCTTCCTCGGCTTCGACGGCCTCGGCTTCGACGGCCTCGGCGAGATCGCCGGCGTCCGCGGCGGGGTCCGGCTCGGGGCCCTCGCCCTCGAGCTTGGTGTCCGCAGGCTCGCCCTCACCGGCGATGACGGCCGCCTCGGCCGCCTCGTCGGCGGGCTCGGCCGCCTGATCTGCCGCAGCAGCCGCAGCGGACTGGGCCTCTTCAACGGCCTCGTCGTATGGCTGTGAGGACTCGGACACGGTGTCTCTTTCTCTCGGTCAGCGGTGATAGAGCTTGCGATGGTACGGCGGTGGCTCGTCCGGGCGCCGCGATACCGCGGCCGCGACGTCAGCCGAAGATGGCGTAGACGCCCTGCTGCAGCCCGTAGTCGACGCCGGACACGATCCCGACCATGATCAGCACGAAGATGAGAGCGGCGACGGTGTAGGTGATGAGCTCCCGCCGCGTGGGCCAGATGACCTTGCGCAGCTCAGCGATGATCTGGCGCACGAAGAGTGGCGGAGTCGTCCGCTTCGGGGACTTCTCCTTCTTGCGCTTGCCTTCGCCCTTGGCCTCAGGCTCGTCGCGCTCGTCGGTCTCAGTCGCCATTTGCCGCCGTTCACCTCATAGGTCGTGATCCAACCACCATGTGGTTGCCGCACGGTCCCGTGCCGCGGGGTGCGGCCGCACCGCCGTGACGGGTGCGCGCACCGCACCTCGCAGGGCAGGAGGGACTCGAACCCCCAACCGCCGGTTTTGGAGACCGGTGCTCTGCCAATTGAGCCACTGCCCTTCATTCTCCGGGTCACGGAGAACCCCCGGCCATGGGACCGGGATGGTGCCGGACCCCAGCTTACGGCCTCTGGTGACGTCCGCGTGCGGACAGGCTCGTATACCGGTGACACGCCACTAGGAAGTGGAGTCTACGTCTCGGAGCCCCCCGCGTCGAACCGGATGGCCGCAGCGCCATCCAACCGACGAGCTCCGCCGAGGCCTGGATATATGGCTCGGGTGGTGGGAGGCCATCTGTAACGATGGGGACATGAGCATTGACCGTCCTCGCATCTCCAAGCGCATCGCCGCGATATCCGAATCCGCCACGCTGGCCGTCGACGCCAAGGCCAAGGCGCTGAAGGCGGCGGGCCGCCCGGTCATCGGGTTCGGCGCGGGCGAGCCCGACTTCCCCACGCCCGACTACATCGTCGAGGCGGCGGTGACCGCGTGCAGGGTTCCGCGGTTCCACAAGTACACGCCGGCGGGCGGGCTGCCCGAGCTGCGCACCGCCATCGCCGAGAAGACCGAGCGCGACTCCGGCCACAAGGTCGAGGCGTCCCAGGTCCTGGTGACCAACGGCGGCAAGCAGGCGGTGTACGAGGCGTTCGCCGCGCTGCTCGACCCGGGCGACGAGGTGCTCGTGCCGACGCCGTACTGGACGACCTACCCCGAGTCGATCAAGCTGGCGGGCGGGGTGCCCGTGGACGTGGTCGCCGACGAGACCACCGGCTACAAGGTGAGCGTCGAGCAGCTCGAGGCGGCCCGCACGGACCGGACGAAGGTGCTGCTGTTCGTGTCGCCGTCCAACCCGACCGGCGCCGTGTACTCCCGCGCCGAGATCGAGGCGATCGGGCGCTGGGCCGACGGGCACGGGCTGTGGGTCGTCACGGACGAGATCTACGAGCACCTCGTGTACGGCGACGCCGAGTTCCACTCGATGCCGGTCGTCGTCCCGGAGCTCGCCGACCGGACGCTCGTCCTGAACGGCGTCGCCAAGACGTACGCCATGACGGGCTGGCGGGTGGGCTGGATGGTCGGCCCGGCGGACGTGGTGAAGGCCGCGGCCAACCTGCAGTCGCACGCGACGTCCAACGTGGCGAACGTGTCGCAGGCGGCGGCGCTCGCGGCGGTGACCGGCGACCTGTCGGCGGTGGCGGAGATGCGCGCGTCGTTCGACCGGCGCCGCAAGACGATCGTGCGGATGCTGAACGAGATCCAGGGCGTGGTCTGCCCCGAGCCGGAGGGCGCGTTCTACGCCTACCCGTCGGTGAAGGCGCTGCTGGGCAAGGAGATCCGCGGCAAGCGCCCGGAGACGTCGGTGGAGCTGGCGTCGCTGATCCTGGAGGAGGCGGAGGTCGCGCTCGTGCCGGGCGAGGCGTTCGGCACACCGGGCTACTTCCGGCTCTCGTACGCGCTGGGCGACGACGACCTCGTCGAGGGCGTCTCGCGCGTGGCGAAGCTGCTCGCCGAGGCGAGCTGACACTCCCCTGCCGCGAAAGGACCGGCCCCGGGCACGTGCCCGGGGCCGGTCCTTTCGCGGAACGGGCGGCCGCCTCCGCCCCCGTTCCCAGGAGGTCCCGGCCGGGTGTCCCGCCGCGGCCCCTCTCCGCCGCAGGACACCCGACCGGAACGGGTCATCGTCCGGCCGGCGCGGGGATCATGGGCGGACGCCCTCGGCTATGCGCATGAGGCGCCCCTTGACCGAGCCGCCGCCCGACACGGTCACCCCGACGCCGGGCCTGGCCAGCCAGGAGATCTGGCGTCCCGAGCCGGGACGGTCGCCGATGAGCGCCGGCATCCCCCGCACGGACGTGCGGCCGGGGAGTCCGGGTGTCTTCATCAGGTCCTGCGGGCCGGTGAGCCCGCTCCCCTTCACCATGCCGATCTCAAGCCACCCGGTGCCGCCGCGCCACTTGCACGTCGTCGTCCTGCGCTTCGCGTCGCCCTTCACGGTGCACGGCCCGGTGGCGGTGAGACCGTCCGGGACGTAGGCGATCCAGCGCGGCAGGCCGTCCAGGGCCCCGCCCGTGCCGGGCTTGCGCGGCTCGCCCCCGGACCCTCCCGGCGACGGGTGGGTCTCCGGCTTCCGTGAGGTTCCCGCCCCGGGCTCCTCCTTGGCTGACGGGGACGCGGAGGCGCCCGGGGCGGGAGGCCGTTCCGGCTTCCGGAGCGTCGAGCCGCCGTCCGCGGGGCCGGCGGTCTCGGGGTTTCCGGCAGGTGTGGCCCGGAACGACTGATAGGTGGGCACGAGGGCGAGCGCGGCGACCGCGGCCGCGGCGACTCCGGCGGCGGCGTGGATCCGGGCCTTCCTGCGCCGGTGGCGGCGTTTGACGTCCGCGGCCAGCGACGGCGACGCGGTCGCCTCGGCCGCCCGCTCGGCCATCGCCCTGCGCAGTTCACTCTCCAGATCCATCGCTCATCTCCCCAGTGGCGCCAGGTTCTTGTCGAGGCGCTCCCGGAGCCTGGCGAGCCCCCGGGACGCCTGGCTCTTGACCGTTCCGACCGAACAGCCGAGCGCCTGCGCCGTCTCCGCCTCCGAAAGGTCCTCCCAGAAGCGCAGGACCAGTACCGCCCGCTGCCGCGGGCCGAGCTTGCGCAGTTCGTCCATGAGCGTCCCCCTCAGCTCGACGGCGTTGTCCGAAGAGACCGCGGGTGTCTCTGGGAGCCGCGCCATCTGGATCTCCCGCAGCACCTTCCATCGCCGGGACCGGCTGATCACGAGGTTGACCAGGATCCGGCGGACGTAGGGCTCCGGGTCGCTTCCGGCCTCCAGCCGTCCCCAGTGCCGGTAGGCCTTCTCCAGTGCGGTCTGCAGGATGTCCTCGGCGTCCTGCCGGGCCCCGCACATCAGCGCCGCGGTGCGCAGCAGGGCATCGCCGCGTGCCGCCACGAACTCCACGAACGACTCGTCGTCTCGACGCCCCACTGTGCTCCATCCCGGGCTAGAGCAAATCCGGCTCGTCTTTGTCGGGGAGGGTGGGCGGCTCCGCGCCGAGCCGCCCACCCGTCTCTTGTCGGGCCCGCTTGCCGGGCCCCGCCCCTACCGGCCCTGGCGCAGGGCGGTCGCGACGTCCTTCAGGGCACCGCCGGTCAGGGCGGGGCTGCCGTTGACGAGCATCGAGGTGCCGTTCGGGTCGAACAGCAGGACGCCGTTGCCGCCTTCGGGGAGCCTCATCGCCTGCCGGAGCTGATTCTGCGTCATGCCTGCGGGCGTCTTCAGCGTTTCGACGGTGATCCACCGGGCGTTGCCGCCGACCGTCCCGGCCTTGGCGACCCACTTCTGCGTGACGGCGCAGATGTTCTTCTTGCGCAGGTCGGCGGAGCCGGGGACGGTCGAGACGTGGCGCAGGCCCTTGGCCAGCATGACGGTCTTCTCGACCGGGCCGCCGACCTTCACCGCGGGTGCCAGCTTGCTGCAGTCGAGCTTGGGGACGGCGGGCAGGCCGGGCTTGGCGGGGACGCGGGCGTCCGGCCTGTCCACCGGGCGGCCCTTCGGCAGGTCCTCGGTGGAGGGCGCGCAGGTCGGCAGGTCGGCCGGGAGCTTCGACCTGGCGTCCGGCGCCTTCACGCCGGGGACCCCGGTGTCGGGCAGGCCGGTGTCGGGCAGGCCCGTGTCCGGCAGGCCCGTCCCGGGCAGGCCGGGCTTGGGCAGGTCCTTGGGCGGGACGTCGGCGCCGGGCAGGTCCCTCGTGGCCCTGTTCTGCTCCAGCTGCTTCTCGACCTGCTGCTTCTGCTTCTCGAGCTGCTTCTTCGCGCCGGTCTCCGGGACCTTGGCCTTCGGCAGGTCGGGCCTGGCCGGAAGGCAGGTCGGGTCGGCCTTGGGCACGGCGTCCTGGACCTTGCGCTCCGCCGCGGGGGCCTTGGCTCCGTGGGACTGGAGGCCCGCCTCCTGATGGGTGCCGGTCATCGCCCACGTCGCTCCGCCGCCCACGGCGACAGTGCCGATGGCGGACGCCGCGATCACGGCGGCCTTCAGCGTCATCATGATGTATCCCTTCGCCCGTCGTTCCTTCTGCGGGGGTGCCTGTTCTCTCTCTGGCGCCCCTCGTATACGCACGGTGGCGGGATGGGGTTGCACGCGATTCCAAAGTTTTTTCGGATGCCCATGGGTGGGGATGGCCGTGGCGTGTCATAGGAGGTAGTCCGGTGTGGTGATCCTGGCCGCATGGGGGTACGACGAGGACGATGATCCGGCAGCATTGGCTCATGGAGGCCCGTACCGTTTCAGCTCGTCCGGCCCAGGAACGTTCCACGCAAGATCCTTCGGTGCCGGACCATCGGAGGCCCGCCCCCGCGCGCGGCCCCGCCCGCTCGGACGTGGCCCTGCTCCCCAAGGCCCACCTGCATCTGCACTTCACCGGGTCGATGCGGCATTCCACGCTCGTCGAACTCGCCGGCGAGCGCGGCGTGCACCTGCCGGACGCCCTCGTCGAGGACTGGCCGCCCAAGCTGCACGCGACCGACGAGCGGGGATGGTTCCGGTTCCAGCGGCTCTACGACATCGCCCGCTCGGTGCTGCAGACACCGGACGACCTGCGCCGCCTGCTGCGCGAGACCGCCGAGGACGAGGCGGCGGAAGGCTCGGGCTGGCTGGAGATCCAGGTCGACCCGAGCGGGTACGCGTCCACGTTCGGCGGCCTGACCCCGACGGTCGAGCTGATCCTGGACGCGGCGAAGGAGGCGGCGAGGTCGGCCGGCATCGGCATCGGCGTGGTGATCGCGGCGAACCGGACGCGGCACCCGCTGGACGCCAAGACCCTCGCGCGGCTCGCCGTCCGGTACACCGGCGACGGCGTCGTCGGGTTCGGGCTGTCCAACGACGAGCGGCGAGGCCGGGCCTACGACTTCGAGGGGGCGTTCCGGATCGCCAAGCGCGGCGGGCTGCTGTCGAACCCGCACGGCGGTGAGCTGCTCGGCCCGGCGAGCGTCCGGGAGTGCCTGGAGACGCTGGACGCCGACCGGATCGGGCACGGGGTGCGCGCCGTGGAGGACCCGCGGCTGCTGGCGCAGATCATCGACCGGGGCGTGACGCTGGAGGTCTGCCCGGCGTCGAACGTGGGGCTCGGGGTGGCGGCGACGGCGGCGGACGTCCCCGTACGGCGCCTGTACGAGGCGGGCGCGTCCATCGCGCTGGGCGCGGACGACCCGCTGCTGTTCGGTTCGCGGCTGGCCGTCCAGTACGAACTCGCCCGGACCGAGCACGGCTTCGCCGACGCGGAGCTGGCCGAGCTGGCGCGGCAGTCGATCCGGGCATCGGCGGCGCCGGACGACGTGCGGGCTCGGCTGATGGCGGGGATCGACGCCTGGCTGGCGCGCTGACGCCCGCCCCTCTCCTTACAGCGGGTCGGGGTGGTCGCTGAGCGTTTCGACGCCGCGGAGACCCTCCGCCCAGTCCGCGATCGAGCGGGGAAGGTCGTCCCCGGTGGCGTGGGGGACGCCGAACGCGGTGACGACGTTCAGCAGCAGGCCCGCCGACAGGAAGCCGGCGATCTCGCCGGGCTCCTCGCCGGACAGCTCGCTCACCACCCGCCACAGCCGCGCCCAGCGGATACGGCCGAGCCTGCCGACCTCCTCGTCCCGGACGGCGATCGCGTGCACCTTGAGCTGCATCCGCAGAAGATCGGGCTCGTCCAGCGGCAGCCGTCCGTACGCCTCCGCCATCGCGGCCATCGCGTCCTCGCCGTGCAGGCCGGCGGCGGCGGCGCGCAGGACGTCCTCGATGCCGTCGAAGCAGCGTTCGGCGGCGGCGAGGAACAGGGCGTGCTTGGTCGGGAAGAGCCGGAACATGTAGGGCTGGGAGACGCCGACGCGCCGCGCGATGGTCCACGTGGACGTGCCGTCGTAGCCGCCGTGGGCGAACTCGGCCATCGCGGCCTCGACCGCCAGCTCGCGGCGCGCCCCGGCACTCATCCTCGGGCTCATGCGACCCCAAGTTAGTCGGTGAGCGGAGCTCGCCCTGCAACATGTTCAGAGGTCCACAGTCCGCGGCGTTCGAGATGGGCGACCAGAAGTTCACCGGCCCGGACGATGTGGTCCCGCATCTGCGCGCCCGCGGCCGGCGCGTCCCCGTCGCGCAGGGCGGTCAGGATGCGCTCGTGATCGCGGACGGCGAGGCGGGGCCAGTCTGGGAGCCTCCCGTACAGCCCGCGCGGGACGTACCGTGCGGCGGTGCCGAGCGACCAGGCCAGCTTCGCCGAGTCGGCCGCGAGATTGATCTCCCGGTGGAAGTGGTGGTTGTGCTCCTCCATCAGGTCGGGCCTGCGGGCGGCATCGGCACGTTCCAAATCGTGCTGGAGCGCGTCCAGGGCCCGGAGGGTCTCGGGGCCGATCCGCGGGGTGGCCCGCGTGGCCAGTTCGGCGGCGATGCCCGCCTGCACCCAGAAGAGGTCCTGTACGTCGCGTTTCGACAGCGGCGCGACGACGAACCCGCGTCTCGGCTCCAGGACGACGAACCCCTCGCTGCGCAGCGATTTCAGCGCCTCCCGGACGGGGGTGACGCTGATACCGAAGTCCATCGCCAGCCGTTCGAGCCGCAGGTAGTCGCCGGGACGGACGCGCCCGTCCATGATCAGCTCGCGGATGCGGGCGGCGGCCTCGTCGCTCAGCTGGAGTCGCATGCCGGGTGTCCGCCGGGGGGCGGGTGCGGGTAGGGCCACTTGTCGTACTCCCGTCCGGGCCCTTCCGCGGCCCCGGGCCGCGGTCGTCGAGGGCCCTGACTTCATGGTTCCCGCTCGATGCCCGTTTCAGCCCGCCCGCCGTCGCGGAAGGGGAGTCAGAGGGTCACGCCCACCAGGACGGGCTCGTTGACCAGCTCGACGCCGAACGCGTCGCGGACGCCTCCGCGGACCTCGCGGGCCAGTGCCAGCAGATCGGCGGTGCTGGCGCCGCCCGGGTTGGTGAGCGCCAGGGTGTGCTTGGTGGAGATGCGCACCGGGCCGACGGTGTGGCCCTTGGTGAAACCGGCACGGTCGATCAGCCAGGCGGCGGACGTCTTCACCCGGTCGCCGATCTCCGGGTAGCGCGGGAAGGCCGCGTCCGGGCCGAGCCGGTCGGCGACGCGGCGCTCCAGCTCGGTGAGCTGGCCGGGCTCCAGGACCGGGTTGGTGAAGAAGGATCCGGCGCTGCGGGTGTCGGGGTCGGCGGCGTCCAGGACCATGCCCTTGCCGCGCCTCAGTTCGAGGACGGCGTCGCGCGCCTCCTTCAGCGTCACCCTGTCCCCCGGGTGGACGCCGAGCTTGTTCGCCAGCTCGGCGTAGGCGACCGGCTGCGACTCCTCGGCCTCGTGCAGCGCGTACGTCACGTCCAGGACGACGTACCGGTCGTCGCCCTTGAACACGCTGTGCCGGTAGGTGAAGCGGCAGGCGTCGCGGTCGAGCGTGACGACGGTGCGGGCGTGCCGGTCGTAGGCACGGACCTCGACGATCGTCTCGCTGACGTCCTGGCCGTAGGCGCCGACGTTCTGGATCGGCGTCGCGCCGACCCGTCCGGGGATGCCCGAAAGGCACTCGACGCCGGCGAGGCCCTCGGCGACGCAGCGGGCGACGAACGGGTCCCAGTCCTCGCCGGCCTGGACCCGGACGTGGACGGTGCCGCCGGACGACGCGACGCGTTCGGTGCCCCGGGTGCCGACGTGGACGACCGTGCCGGGGAACCCGTCGTCGGAGACGACCAGGTTGCTGCCGCCGCCGAGCACGAGGACGGGCTCGCCCCGCTCGTCGGCCTTGCGGATCTCGGTGACCAGTTCCGCCTCGGTCGTCGCCTCGACGAAGCGCCGGGCGGGGCCGCCGAGCCGCAGCGTGGTGAATCCGGCCAGTTTCACCTCTTCAGCGAACACCGCCACGTCGTGTTCCCCTCCCGTACGTGCCCGGCCACCCACTGCGGCGCCCGTCTTCCGCTCCGCCCGCCTTCCGCCGCCCGCCCGCACCGGCCGGTTCGTCCCGGCCGGTGCGTCGCCCCGGTGCGGTTCAGGCGAGCTTGACGACCGCCTTCGCGCGCGTGAGGACCTTCTGGTCGTTCGACTTGGCGGTGAGCGCGACGACGACCTTGTTGCCGTCGAGCTTCTCCTCCACCTGGCCGCTGATCTCCAGCGTCGCGCCGCCCTCGTCGGGCACGACGACCGGCGAGGAGAACCGTACCCCGTAGTCCACCACGGCACCCGGGTCGCCCGCCCAGTCGGTCACGAACCGGCCGCCCTGCGCCATCGTGTACATGCCGTGCGCGATGACGTCCGGCAGGCCCACGGCCTTCGCGACGGACTCGCGCCAGTGGATGGGGTTGAAGTCCCCGGACGCGCCCGCGTACATGACGAGGTTCGCGCGGTCGACCGCGTACGTCTGCGCGGGGATCTCCGTGCCGACCTCGACGTCGGCGTAGTTCACCTTGGCGGTCATCAGGCCCCCCGCTCCACGATCGTGTTGAAGGTCTTGCAGATCAGCTCGCCCTCGACGGTCTTGACGTCGGTCTCGACGACCATCTTCTCGTTGCTGCCGATCGACTTGATCTCGGTGATCGTCGAGGTGCAGGTCACGACGTCGCCGGCGCGGACCGGGCGCGCGTACTCGAACCGCTGCTCACCGTGCACGACCATCGCGTAGTTCAGCCCGAGGTCGGGGTCGGCGAGGCCCGCGTTGCCGAGCGAGACGACGATCGGGAAGGTCGGCGGCGCGATGACGTCGGGGTGCCCGGCCGCCTTCGCCGCCTCCTGATCCCGGTAGACCGGGTTGCGGTCGCCGATCGCGTCGGCGAACTCCCGGATCTTCACTCGGCTGACCTCGTACGGCTCGCTGGGCGGGAAGCTCCGCCCGATGAAATCACGGTTGAGTGCCATGCAATCCCGTCCCTCCAGGTCCAACAGGGCCTCGGTGCCCGCCCGGGCACACGTCGGTGCCGTTTCGAACGGACGGTAACAGAACGACGTTCAGCCCGCCCTCGCGGGTCTCACCGGCGAGGACGGGCTGATCACGTTGGGGCAAGCGTGCGCCGAAGCAGCCGTTTCGCGGGCCGCGTCGGCGCGCTCAACTGCCGGTTCTTCCACGGCGGACGGCTGGGTCCTGCCGGGCGCTCGATTCGGACGCTCGGTTCGGACGCGGCCGGATCAGCGGTGTCCAGGGTGCAAGCGGTGCGTGCGTGCCGACCCCGCGGGAGCGCAGCGGGCAGTTCGTCTTCCGTCCGGAAGCCGCTGTTGTCAGCGGTGTTCGCGGTGGAGACGGTGCGTGCGGCAGTTGGGGCAGTACTTCTTCATCTCCAGGCGGTCCGGGTCGTTGCGCCGGTTCTTCCGGGTGATGTAGTTGCGGTGCTTGCACTCCTGGCAGGCCAGCGTGATCTTCGGCCGGACGTCGGTGGCAGCCACGATGGAGTGCCTTTCTGAGCTGGTGACATGGGACTGCGAACCTCGGCCGCCCGGGGAGGGTGGCCGGTGGTTCGACCCAAGCCTGCTCACCCCCGGGACGGAGCTGAGAGACATGGGTAGTAGCGAGGGCCGGACTTGAACCGGCGACACAGCGATTATGAGCCGCTTGCTCTGCCTGACTGAGCTACCCCGCCGTGATGGTCGGTGTGGACCGGAATGTAAGGATACCGGATGCTCACCGAACCCCGGAAACACGAAAACCCGGATCGCGATCGGGGAATCGGCTTCGAGGGTTCCCGGACCGCTCCCCAGGTTAACGGGTGCGCCGACGACCTGCGAAACGTCCTACTGGAACCGGTGGGACGCTACCACAGCGCCATGTATGGAGCGAATCAGCCGATGCGCCGCCGGAAACGCCGAAGGCCGCCCCGGTACCGGGACGGCCTCTGCGCTGATGAGCCCCTTTACGGAATCGAACCGTAGACCTTCTCCTTACCATGGAGACGCTCTGCCGACTGAGCTAAAGGGGCCTGCGTCGTTCGCGCAGTGAAACCATACACGGAGTCGGGGCCACTTGCGAACTCGTTAACCGCCCCGCCGCGGGCCCCGGGAGGCGTCCGCCCGGCATGCCGCGACCCCGGCCGGGCGGACGGCGTCTTCGCTGGTCAGCGCAACAGGTTGCGGGCGATGACGAGCTGCTGGATCTGGCTCGTCCCCTCGTAGATGCGGAACAGCCTGACGTCGCGGTAGAGGCGCTCGACGGCGACGCCGCGCATGTAGCCCATGCCGCCGTAGACCTGCACGGCGCGGTCGGCGACGCGTCCGACCATCTCGGAGCAGAAGTACTTGGCGGACGAAGGTCCGATCTTGGTGTCCTCGCCCGCGTCGTAGGCCCGCGCCGCTTCGATGACCATCGAGCGTCCCGCGTACAGCTCCGCCTGCGAGTCGGCGATGAGCCCTTGGACGAGCTGGTATTCGCCGATCACGTTGCCGCCCTGGTTGCGTTCCTTCGCGTAGGCGACGGTCTCGTCCAGGATCCTCTGGGCGAGACCCACGCAGACGGCGGAGATGCTGACCCGTCCGTGGGCGAGGGATGCCATGGCGGTGCGGAAGCCGGTTCCCTCCGTCCCGATCAGGTTGCCGGCGGGGACGCGCACGCCGTCGAAGAAGACCTCGGCGGTGTGGGCTCCGCGCTGGCCCATCTTCTGGTCGGACGGGCCGACCTCCAGGCCGCCGGCGCCCTTCTCGACGAGGAACGTGGAGATCCCGCGGGCGCCTTCGCCGCCCGTCCTGGCGAAGACCATGAAGACGTCGGCCTCGGGGGCGTTGGTGATGAACCGCTTCGAGCCGTTGATCACGTAGTCGCCGCCGTCGCGGACCGCGGACGTGGTGAGGGTGCTCGGGTCGGAGCCCGCCTCGGCCTCGGTGAGCGCGAAGGCCCCGATGACCTCGCCGGACGCGAGCTTCGGCAGCCAGGCGTCCTTCTGCTCGCCGGTCCCCGCGTTGACGAGGACCTGCCCGGCGATGCCGTTGCTGGTACCGAACATGGACCGGAAGGCCGGGCTGGCGTAGCCGATCTCGAAGACCAGCCGCACCTCCTCGCTGAGCGAGAGCCCCAGGCCGCCGTACTGCTCGGGCAGTGCGTATCCGAACAGGCCCATCTCCCGGGACGTGCGCCGCAGCCGCTCCGGGATCGCGTCGGTCTCCTCGATCTCCTCCTCGCTGGGGACCACCTGGTCGCGGACGAAGCTGCGGACGGCCTTGAGCACGTCGGCGAAATCCTGAGACTCCATGGAATCATTCTAGAATCAGATTCCAGGATTGGGGCGGGCTTCCGGAGAGTTCCGCGGTGCGCCGCCCGCCTGTGCCAGGGTGATCGACATGCCGTTCCAGCAACGCGTCGATGATGCCGTCCGCGCCGCGCTCGCCGAAGACCGCTCCTTCGGCGACCTCCTGCAGCCGCTCATGGAGGCGACGCGGTCCGCCTCGCCCGCCGAACTGACGGCCGCGCTCCCCCGGCTCGCCGAGGGCATCGCGGAGGCGCCGCCGAACCTCGGCGGCTGGCTCGCCGTCATCTGCGGCGCCTGGATCGAGAACGGCGCCGACCCGGCGCCGGTAGGCCCCGCGCTCGTCAGGCGGATCACCGAGGTCACCGCCGCCGCGCTCGCGTTCGCGAACGCCTGGGAGGAGGCGACCGGCCAGCCGCCGCCCGACATGGAGGGCCGGCCGTCCCAGCAGATCGTCGACACCCTCGTGCCCGCCCTCGAAGGCGACGCGGTGGTCGTCATGCTGGCGTGGTTCGCGCTGCCGCAGTACGCGCTGGCGGGCTGCACGCTCCTGCAGACCGCACCGGACGTGCGGGCCTCGACGGACGACCGCGACCTCCACATCCGGGCCGCCGGGCGGGCCGCCGAGTACCACGGCCAGATGGACCACTACCAGGCGCTGCTGCGCGTCCTGGACGGCGAGCGCCTGCTCGTCCTCGACCGGGCGAGCCGCAGGGGCTGGACGGTCACGATCGGCGGCATCGGCGACAACTTCCAGCTCCACATGCTGCTCGGCGGGGCCCTCATCGGGCGCCCCGGCGGGCCGTCCGGCGACCGCCCCGCACCGGAGGTCCTCGCGACGTTCCTGAACGCCGACGCCCCGCCCGAGCCGCCGACCGTGTCCAGCCCGTGGAACCTCGTCGACGCCCACGGCGAATGGATCTGGAACGAAGGGGTGCCGGCCGACATCCCCGTCGTCAACGGTACCCGCGTCGTCGTGATCGACCCGCCGTCCTACAACCGGTCGTTCCCGGCCGGGCGGCGCTTCCCGATGATGCCGGCCACGCTCCGCGTCGACGCGGAGCACCAGCCGGAGGACCTCGGCACCTGGTGGACGCACGTCAAACCCGCGACGCGTTAGAAGCGCACGAAGACCGCGGTCGCGTCGTCGTGCCGTTTTCCCCGCGGCCCGGTCTCGGTCGTCTCCTCGGCCTCCCTGGTGCGCCTCACGAGTTCCCGCGGCCCGTGCTCGTCAAGGAGGCGCAGGAGGTCGTCCCATCCCATCCGCCCGAACCGCTCCACGAGCCTGGACGCGCCGTCGCTCAGCACCGCCGCCCGCCTCAGGCTTTCGACCGGGACCTCACCGGTCAGCCCTTCATAGGCGGCCTCCGGTCTCGTGCTCGCGACCCAGAAGCCGCCCGGACTGTTGCGCGACCTCCGGACACCCTCCAGCGTGTAGCTGGGCAGATGATCGACACGATCGTCCCGGAAGACCCGCACCTCGCCGACGTCCATCACGATCGGGGAATCGGCCAGGACGAACCACTCCACCGCGCCGCCGCACCGGCGCAGCAGCGACACCGTCGCCGACGGGCTGTCCGGGTTCTCCAGATCGCACGTACCCGTGTGCGCCTCCCCCGTCACCTTGATCGCCTCCGCCACCAGGTCGGGGAGCGGCTGGCCGTCCTCCAGCGCGAGCAGCGCCGCGATCCGGCCGCCGAGCCTGCGCACCAGCCACGCCGGATCGTGCCGGCACCCGCTGTCCACCCCCGCCGGCGCCGTCGCCCCGTCCAGCAGCACGACCCAGCCGGGTCCCGCCGCGACGAAGTCCTCGTTCTCCCGCCCCGGAGTCGCCTCACTCACATAACTCACCTGCACAGATGGAGGTCTACCCCCTGAACCGCCCCGCCGGTGACCGGTAGACCAAAACTCACCCCCGGTCCACATCGAGCGCGAGGCCGTGGGAAGGAAGCCAGGCGAACACGGCATAGTTGGGAGCACTGACGATGAGCGATGACACGGGCGAGAGGCACATCCCGGGCCTGCTGCGCTCGCGGCGCGACGCCGTGCTCGACCGCTGGGTGGAGCTGGCGACGGAGGGGATACACGGCCGCATCACCGAACGCGAGATGCGAACGGAGCTGACCGAGCTGTACGGCCTGGTCGAGCGGGCCCTCGGCGCGGGCGACGGCGACGCCGCCGGCGAACTGCGGGCGGCTCTCGCGGAGATCTCCCGCAACCGCGCCCGCCAGGGCTTCAGCCCCAGCGAGACCGCGATCTGCGTGTTCACGCTCAAACGGGCCGTCCACGAGCAGGTCGAAGCCTCCGGCGGAGGCGGAGCGTATGCCGGGTTCACCGAGTTCTCCAGCTACATCGACGACCTCGGGCTCACGACGTTCGAAACGTACGTCGCCACCCGCGAGCAGGTCATCACCGACCAGGCCGCGCAACTGCTGGAGCTGTCCACGCCGGTGGTGAAGATGTGGGACGGCGTCCTCGGGGTGCCGCTGGTCGGCACCCTGGACTCGGCACGCACCCAGGTCGTGATGGAGACGATGCTGCAGATGCTCGCCGACACGGGCTCGCGGTTCGCCGTGATCGACATCACCGGCGTCGCGGCGGTCGACACCCAGGTCGCGCAGCACCTGCTGAAGACGGCGAGGGCGGCACGGCTGATGGGCGCCGAATGCGTCATCTCGGGCATCCGGCCGCAGATCGCGCACACGATCGCGGCGCTCGGCATCGAGTTCGGCGACATCGTCACCAAGGCGTCCCTGGCCGACGCGCTGGCGCACGCGCTGCGGGGCCTCGACCTGCGGATCGTCGCCAGGACGGACGCCTGATGGAACGCGTGCCGATCCTCAAGCTCGGGCGGTTCCTGCTGGTGTCGATCCAGATCGACCTGGAGGATCAGTCCGTTCTCAGGCTCCAGGAGGAACTGGCGGAGGAGATCGTCCGCACCGGGGCCCACGGGGTGATCATCGACATCTCCGCCGTCGACATCGTCGACTCCTTCATCGGCCGGACGTTCTCCACCATCGCCGCGATGTCGCGGCTGATGGACGCCGCGACCGTGGTCGTCGGGATGCGTCCCGCCGTCGCGATCACCCTGGTGGAACTCGGCCTGTCGCTGGACGGCGTCCGCACCGCCCTGGACCTGGAGCAGGGGATGCGGCTGCTAGAGGCATCGCTGGACGACCGGTGACCACCCCGTCCGCCGCCGAGGTCCCCATCGCCTCCAACGAGGACGTGGTCCGCGTGCGGCAGCTCGTGCGGGCCGCCGCGTCCGAGGCCGGCCTGTCGCTCGTCAACCAGACCAAGATCATCACGGCGGCCAGCGAGCTGGCCCGCAACACCCTGGTGTACGGCGGGGGCGGCTCGGCCCGCATCGAGCGGACCGTGGGCGCCCGCGGCCAGGCCTGCCTCCGCGTCACCTTCACCGACGACGGGCCCGGCATCGCCGACACCGCACAGGCCATGGCCGACGGATGGACCACCGGCGACGGCCTCGGCCTCGGCCTGTCCGGTGCCCGCCGCCTGGCCGACGAGTTCGAACTGGAGAGCAGCCCGGGCAAGGGCACCAGAGTGGTGGTGGTCCAGTGGATCCGCTGACCGCCACCGGCTGGACGGCCAGCCCGGCCGCGGACGAGTCGAGGTGGTTGCGGGCCGAGGACGCCAGCGCCGCCGCCGGGGCGCGGCGCGAGATCACCGTGCTCGCCGAGCGGCTCGGCTTCGCCGGGGAACGGCTCGGCCAGGTCCAGCTCGTGGCCAGCGAGTCCGCCACCAACCTCGTCAAGCACGCCGAGAAGGGCGAGCTGCTGGTGCGGATCGTCCGCCGCGGCCGCACCGCGGCCCTGGAGATCGTCTGCCTCGACCACGGTCCCGGCATCGCCGACGTGTCACGCTCCCGTCTGGGCGGGTACTCGACCAGCGGCACGCTGGGCCTCGGGCTCGGCGCCATCGAGCGGCTCGCCGACCAGAGCGGGCTGCATTCGCTCCCCCGGGCCGGGACCACGCTGTTCGCCCGTTTCCGGCAGCCGGACGAGGCCTCCGGGACGGCCGCGCCCGTGTCCGGCCCGCCGTTCGCCGGACTGACCCGGCCCATCGACGGCGAGCGGGAATGCGGCGACGCCTACGCGGCGACCGCCGCGGACGGCACGGTGTACGCGATGCTCTGCGATGGCCTCGGGCACGGCCCCATGGCGGCGCATGCGGCCCAGGAGGCCGTCCGCGCGATGCGGGACACCCCGCTCCCGGCGCGTCCCGCCGAGATCCTGGAACGGATCCACCGGCGGCTGCGCCCCACCAGGGGCGGCACGGTCGCCGTCGCGGCGATCGACCCGGACGCCGGACGGGTGCGCTACGCCGGGCTCGGGAACATCGCCGGCTGGATCGTCCACCCGGCCGGCCGGACCGGAATGATCTCGGTTCCCGGCATCGCCGGCACGGGCGCGCACCTGCGCGAACAGGTCTACGACCTGCCGCCGGGGGCGGCCGTGGTGCTGCACTCCGACGGCCTCACCGACCGCTGGGACCCCGCCCGCCTCCCGGCGCCCACCGGCGCCGACCCCCTGCTGTTCGCGGCGGTCCTGTTGCGCGACGCCGGGGTCCGGCACGATGACCGTTGCGTGCTCGCGGTGACCACGCCCGGAAAGGGGTGACGGCGTGCGCGACGACCTGGTGAGCATCGAGATCAGTGAAGCGACGGGCGTCTTCGCCGTCCGGCAGGCCGGCCGGCACGCCGCCGCCGCGCTCCACTTCACCGACCACGACCAGGTCAGGGTCGCCACCGCGCTCAGCGAGGTCGGCCGGGAACTGTTCAGCCATTCCGGTGGGGCCACAGCCGCCTTCACGCTGGACTGGGACGGAGCCCCCGCCCTGGTCATCGAGTTCGACTGCAAGGAACGTCCCGGGGTGGACATCCCCCGGGACGGCATTCTGGCCGCCACCCGGCTGGTCGACCACGTCGAGGAGGACGACACCGGAGACCGCCACCTCGTCCGGGTCCGCAAGAACCTCCCGGCAGGCGGCGCCCGCATCACCGGCACCGAGCTGGAGGACCTGCGCACCATGCTGCGCGGGCTGTACCCCGTCTCGGCTCTGGAGGAACTGCGCACGCAGAACGCCGAGCTGATCGAAGCCCTGGAAGAAGCCCGGCGCAAACGCGAGGAGGTCCGGCACCCCAACTCCGAGCTGGAGGAGACCGACCACGGCGTGGTGGCGCTCTACACGGAGCTCTCCGAAGAGCTGGAGAAGACCAACCAGGGGGTGGTGGCGCTGTACGCGGAACTGGACGAGAAGACCGACCAGCTGCGCGAGGCCGGGGAGTCCAAGAACCGGTTCTGGGCCTCCATCAGCCACGAGCTGCGCACCCCCGTCAACTCGATCATCGGCCTCGCCCGGCTGCTGCTCGATCCGGCCGCGGACCCTCTCCACGACGAGCAACGGCGGCAGATCTCACTGATCGACGACACCGGCCAGACCCTGCTCGCGCTGGTGAACGAACTGCTGGACATGGCCAAGGCCGAACAGGGCCACCTGGAGCCGCACCCGTCCCCGGTGGACCCCCGCGCCCTGGCGGACCAGTTGTCCGCGCTCATGGCGCCGACGGCGGAACGGACCGGCCCGACCCTCACCGTGGACACCGACGGCGCTCCGCCCGTCCTGGTCACCGACGAGGTGATGCTGACGCGGCTGCTGCGCAACCTGCTCGGAAACGGGCTGAAGTTCACGGACGAGGGCGAGGTGCGGCTGACCGTCCGGTCCACGCCGGAGCACGTGGAGTTCGCCGTGGCCGACACCGGCAGAGGCATCCCGCCCGCCGAACTGGAACGGGTCTTCGAGGAGTTCTACCAGGTACCCGGGTACAAAACGGAGGGGACGGGCCTCGGCCTCCCCTACTCCAGGCACCTCGCCCGGCTGCTCGGCGGCGACCTCACCCTGGACAGCACGGTCGGCGAGGGAACGACGGCCACGCTGCGGCTGCCGTCGCGGCCACCCCCGCACGCCGGCGAACCGCAGGCACGGGAGGACCGATGACGGACGGGGAGCACATCACCACGCTGGTCGTCGACGACAACGACACCAAGCGGTACATCATCGCCAGCTGGCTGCGGCGCGCCGGTCACACCGTCGTGAACGCCACCACCGCCGCCGAGGCCTGGCAGCGGCTCGCCGAACACGACGTGAACCTGATCGTCCTGGACGTCAAACTGCCCGACGTGAGCGGCATCGAGGTGAGCGCGCGGCTCAGGGCGGACCCGGAGGCCTCCTCCGTGCCCATCATCCAGATCTCGGCCTGGGCCGTGAAGTCCACCGACCGCACGCACGGGCTCCGGCAGGGCGCCGACGCCTACCTCACCGACCCGATCGACCCGGACGAGTTCCTCGCGACGGTCGAGTCGGTCCTGCGCTACTCCCGGGCGCGGGTACGGGCCGAGCTGATGGCCGAGCGGATGGCCGCGTTCACCCGCACGTCCCTCGCCATCAACGCGGCCGAGACCTTCGAGGAACTCACGATGGTCACGGCGCACGGCGCCTTCGAGATCTTCGGCGAGCCCGCCTCCGTGCTCGTCCTGCCCCCGGACGAGCGCCCCCGGCGGGCGGTCACCCTGGACGGCACCCCCGCCCAGCGCACGAGCCCGGCCAGGGTGTTCGACCGGCTGCCCGGCCTCCTGGAACTCGGCGACGAGGCCGGGACGGACGTGGCCTTCGTGACGGCGGCACAGTGGAAGTCCGTGCTGCCCGACGCGGTCGCCCAAGGCGACGTCGCCGTGGTGATGTCACGCCCCAAACGCGGCGACACCCCGGTCTGCATCGGCATCGAGGCCGCCGGCGAGCCGGACGACGTGGACCTCATCGTCCTGCGCCAGCTCGGTCAGGCACTCGCCCTGGCCATGGGCGCGCTGCGGTCCTTCACCGAACAGCGCCTGATCTCGCTGACCCTGCAGCGCAGCCTGCTCCCGTCGCAGCACCCGTCCGTCCCCGGCTGGACGTTCTCCGTCCGCTACGAGCCCGCCAGCGAGCAGGCCGAGGTGGGCGGCGACTTCTACGAGGTGCTCGACCGCGGCGACCACGTCCTGGTCGCGATCGGCGACGTGCAGGGGCACTCCCTGTACGCGGCCACGGTGATGGCGGAGATCCGGCACGCATTGCGCGCCTACGCCGCCGAAGGCCACGACGCCGTCACGATCCTGCGGCTCCTGAACGGCCTCATGCTGCGCTACCACGACGACCAGACGGCCACGATGAGCCTGATGACCCTGGACCCCCGGACCGGCTCCGTCCAGATCGCCAACGCCGGGCACCTGGCCCCGCTGTACGTCAACGACGGCGAGGCCCACTACGGCGCGGGCGGCGGCGTCCTCCTCGGCTTCCCCATCGACAGGGTGGCGATCGAGCAGACCGAGGTCCCACCCGGCGGCACGGTCGTGCTGATCACCGACGGCCTGATCGAGGACCGCGGCATCCCCCTGTCGGACAACTTGGAACGCCTCCGCACCATCGCCGTCCCCGTCAACGACGACCTGGAACACTACAGCGACCGCCTCATCGCCGAATTCGGCCACCGGGAAGACGACGTAGCCCTGATCGCCCTCCGCCGCTCCCATTGACGGAAGTCTCCCTGACCACGTTCGTCTGGGACGACACGGCGCCCCTCAGCGGCACACCATGCCGCCGCCGCGACCATCAACGAGACCAGGCTGACCATTCCCAGCAGAATCCCCGGGGCGTCGGCGGTCACGGCACCACAAGGGCCCGGACCATGGTCTCGACGATCTGCGCGATCTCCCGCCGCGCGGCGGACCGGTCGGGAGCGGCGTTCAGGTACAGCGCGGCCTCATCAGCGATCGCGAGCAGGATATGGGCCAACGGCTTGACCTGCAGCGGGAGCAGTACGCCGTCGGTCGCGGCCTTCGCGAGCACGAACTCGATCAGCCCGAGGACGTGCGGCTGGCAGATGGCCCGCCAGCGCGCCCAGCCGAGCACCGACGGGCCGTCTATCAGCACGATCTGCTGCACCTCGGGGCTCTCGCAGGCTTCGAACCACGCATCCATGGCGCGCAGCATGACCGCGACGAGATCGTCGTCGCCGTCCGACGGCATCACCGCCACCAGGCGCTGGGTGACGGAGGCCTCGACATCGGCCAGCACCTCGGCGAACAGCTCGGTCTTGTCGCCGAACTGGTGGTAGAGCGCTCCCCGGCTGACCCCGGCCTCACGGACCAGGGTCTCGGTGGCGACGGCCGCGTACCCCTGTTCGGCGAAGAGCGTCCTGCCCGCCGCGATCAGGGCGGCACGGGTCGCCGCAGTCCGATCCGCTTGCGTCCGCCGCGACACTTTCATACACTCTGCCCGTAAGTAACATGCACACTGTATGTTACTTCACCGGGTGAAGGAGTCATCCCATGCCAGCGATCGACCTTCCCAGCGGTACCGTCCACTACCGCGTCACAGGGCCCGGTACACCCGCCGCACCGCCCGTCGTGTTCGTCCACGCGTTCCTCCTCAACGGCGCGGTGTGGTCCGACGTCGCCGACCTCCTCGCCGAAAAGGGCGTCCGGTCGTACGCACCGGACTGGCCGCTCGGCGCCCACCAAGCGCCGATGCACGCCGATGCCGATCAGTCGCCACGCGGAGTCGCCCGCCAGATACTGGCATTCCTCGAAGCGCTGGACCTGCACGACGTCACACTCGTCGGCAGCGACACGGGAGGGGCGCTCGTCCAGTTCCTCCTCGACACCGACCCGAGCCGGGTCGGACGCGTGGTGCTAACGAACTGCGACGCGTTCGACACGTTCCCACCGTTCCCATTCAGCATCATCTTCAGGCTGCTCAAGGGGAGCCGGCGGATGAAGGCCAACCTCCTTCCGATGCGCAACCGGATCTTCCGCCACTCACCACTGGGATTCGGATTGCTCGCGGGCAGCCTCGACGCCGACATGACCCGCTCATGGATCGAGCCTGCCCTCACGCAGCCCGAGATCCGCAGGGACGCCGTCCGCTTCCTCCGTGCCGCCGACCCGCGCGAACTCCTCGACGTGTCGACCCGCTTGAAGAACTACCGAGGACAGGTCCGCATCCTGTGGGGCATGGCAGACCGTTCATTCAAGCCCGCCCTCGGACGGCGCCTCCAGCAAGCCTTCAACGACGCCGAATTCGTAGAAGTGCCGGGCGCCAAGACCCTCGTCCAGATCGACGCACCACACACTCTGGCCGACCAAATCGCCGATGCCTCACTCCCGATGCACTAGGCGCGGTCGACGGTCAACCCTGCTCGCTATTGATAGGAAAGAAACGTTCCGTGCCCGCCATCCAGGCGGCGAGCACAAGCGCACCTGTTTCGAACGCGACGAGATCGGCGTCCCACCGCGAGTCCCTGCCCTGCCGCGCCCGGCGCAGCAGCACCACGCCCCCCACGAGGTTCACCCCCGCCCACACGGCGTTGACGGCCGGCCCGGAGTCCCGTCCTGCCAACGGCGTCAGATGCCGTCGCCCAGTAACCGCAGTAGCGAGATGCGGGGCAACGTTGGCGACCAGTACCCCGGCAACGAATGACTGGACTCGCGAAGCTCTCATCCCGAAAGGCTAATGCCAACGCACCGGCGAGCGCGGCCGGGAACCAGCCATGGCAGGCCTCGTCCTGGGCTCGCTCGGCCTCACGCTCTGGATCATCCTGATGGGCGTCATGGCCGCCTTCTCCCCCTGGCCATGAAGCAACTCCAGCGGCCAGGGCCCCCGTGACCCGGTTGAGGGCGTGGTCAACCTGCCGGAGACTGCCGCTATGGCCCCCACCTTCGTCCTCCTTGATCCCGACGGCACCGGCGGCGCCCGCTGGCTCTACGTCGTGGTCGAAGCCAAGACGCGGGTCATCTACCAGCAGCAGTACGGCGGAACCGCCTGCCGCCTGGGCCAGACGGAGGGCTTCGTCGTCCCGCTGTCCGCCCCCGACGAGCTGGACGCGCTGCGCGAACTGTTCGAGAAGTACTTCCGTGGCGCCGGCACCTGGAACCACACGTGGCCGGATGACGAGCGAGACAGGCTCCGCAGAACCATCGAATCCATCCGCTACTGGGTGTGCGACGGGACGACCGAGGAACCACATGACCTCACCTTGGACGAGAGCCGGATCCACGAAGCCGACGAGGCCTGGATCCCGGTGATCACCCCGGACGGCCCCGGCATGCTCGTGTGGCACAACTCAGACTGACCCCCTGGCCCCCCTCTGAGCGGCCCTGTATCTGAAGTCGACGAAGGACGTCGCATGACGTCGGTCCGGGTACGTCCTGAGCACTGGTACACCCGGGACTACAAGCCTTGCCGGCACCCGGCAGCTCGGCGCGCCCGCCCCCGCTAATGCAGTTGCCGCAGTCCCCAGGCCAGGTCGGCCGGTGGGCTGCGTCCGAGGGAAGGAGCCTCCCGCGAACGCGCGTGCGACACTTCACTACCTAACGCGGTCAGGCCTCTGTATGGCTGCTCATTAGTCCGCTGATGATCGGAGGGCTGCCCCCCTGGGCCGCTCCAGGGGCTCCGGTTGCGCCGGGCCCCTTCGCCGTTCCCGGCGCGACCCGCGGGGACGCACTCGGACTCATTCCGCGTACATTCCGCGGCCGGTGACACCCGGGGGATCTTGGAAAGCGAACAGCCTCTGACCGTTTGCACTGGTCAGAGGCTGTTCCAGCGTGTGTGGCGGGTGCAGGGTTCGAACCTGCGTAGGCTAAGCCGACGGATTTACAGTCCCACCGCCAAACCGTCCTGACCTGCACGTTCGCTGCTCCAGGCCCAAACTTCGGCCCGTATTCGGCCCAAAGGGTGCGTCACGCGAACGGTCGAGTGGTCGGGCGAGGGGACCGAGCCCGCAGAACCCCCGCGCAACAGCGCTGAATGTCGCGCGGCATCGATCGGTCTCCGCCACACACCCGCACCGATCAGGCAGGACGATCGCCTGACCTGGGCAATCTCGAACAAGACTCACCACTGACCTCCCGTTTCACACCTCTTGACGCCGTCCGCACCGGCTGATCCATGTAGATTCACGGAAACCAATTGCGACCATCTCAAACCACTGATAAACACTTAGGGCCTGCACCACACCATCAATGAACGGAGACACGCCATATTCGTCAACACTGTCTTTACTTTGAATACGGAACCGCCAGCCGCAACAGGAGGTCCCCAACGTCGCGAGGCATAATCAATCCAAGCCCTTCCAAGGGCCCCACCCGGCGTATCGAACCCTGCTGCAAAGCCGACTGGAGCAGCGAACCCGGGAAATTGCTTTCTATGGCTGTTTCATCCAGAAAGAAAGGCAACCATGTTTCCCGCACCGCAAACCCCCTCGGGTTCCCCTTCACCAGGAAATGCACCCTCAGAGCCGCACGCCGAGCTATACAGACTAGCTCTGGTCGTGATGCACATTGTTGTATTCTTCTCACTGCTCGGCCAGGGTTACTCCGCCCAGCATGCCGTTGGCCTAGCCTTGGCAGTCAGTCTGAGCGCCACCACTGTCGCCAATCGATTCAGAGACCGAACAGAGGATCCGAGGTAGGCCGCAATGGAACCCTTCCCCTCCGCAGTATCAGTTACAGAGAACACTGATATACGCAGTACGTTATGGGGCACTCCCCTCTATTCTCTGAGGCTAATTGTCGTGAAAGTCGACGACGAAACCTTTAAGGAAATGACAAAGGAGGTGTATACGATTTGGGAGCATACGGTACTTCAAGGCATCGCTTTGCTGATGAATGCAATATGCGACCCAAATCCGAAGATCTCACTATATACCGCAGTAAAAGATGTCGGATTCAAAGCAGACGTGCGCCATGACGATGTCTGGCGTCTCTTGACTCTGGATTACTTCGGTGTCTACCGCGATCGTCTTCGAGAGACAACGCTTCAGCATGCCGTTGAAAGAGCTCGCAAGATTCTCATTGCCTGCGAAAGAGAGGATCTCGTCACGCTTTACGAGCAGGTAATGGAAGAGGTAGAGAACGTCACTGCACGTAAGGCGATCATCAGGGAGCGTCAGCAGCGGGAACGCACTAAAGAGCCCCGCCTCCGACCAAATCTAGTACTGCAACCGACCAATAAGGCCGCTCCCGACGCTAATGTCTCAACGAGACTCATCCCGGATGCTCCCGGACAAGACCTCAAGCCTGATCCAATCGATGTTGCCACAGTCGAACAACTGGTGGAGTTGTTGAGAGAGCTGCACCATTATGCGGGAGATGTGCCTCTACGGGAACTGGCCCGCAGAATTGACCAAAAAGTCGCACACTCGACTTTTAGTGTAATGCTCAGCAATCATAATAAACTTCCGAGGCAGCGAACAATGGTGGCCTTTGTACGCGCTCTTGGATGCACCGAGGAAGACGTTAGCAGTTGGGTGAGCGCATTGCGCCGGGTGGAGAATATTCGTCGCGGACGCTTCTGAAGATCTCGAATAATCCTCGGCCGCGTAGGACTACGACCAGCTCACGTTCGACCGGGACTTCTACGGCACGCTTGATTGTTGCCTAGCTGTCTTCCGGCGAAATGACTGCTTGAGGCTCCCCGCCGGCGTCGCCCTGGGGTGGCTTGGCTACGAACGTGCCCTTGCCGTGCACGGTGACTATCAGGCCACGGTCACGAAACTCCTGTGTCCCGGCACAACCACCCGTAGAAGCCCGCAAACGATCAGCGACAACCGGACACAACGACTCGTCCAGCTTCAACCCGCACTCAGCCCAGTCCCGCTACCGATCTAACGGTCTTCTGGGGTTATGCAGTCCGTGTGTCCCCCAGTGCATGGATGACCGTCGATGAGCATCGCACCCGTATGAGTGAGCAGGGTGTTCGTCCTTGCTTCGTTCGCCTTGTCTGAGGTGGCGTGCAAGCCCGCGATTTCGGCCAGCATGTTGGCCGCCATAGTGGCCATCGTCAGAGCTACAAGGGGCTGGCTCGAACCAGCCTCTTTCCAGACCTCTTGGAAGGACGAAGGACACTCCGGACAGCGGTCGACACTGTGGATCAAGCGCACGGTGGTACGCGTCGCTGCCAGCCAGTGAAGGTCATTAAGCTCTTCCTCGCTGACGACGTCTCGCTTCCCTCCGGTGTCTTCGCCTGATGCTTGCTCTATTTTCGCCGACTCTGGGGTATCGGTGGCCATGGGACGAAGTAGAACCCAAATCCTCCGCAGCGTCGACTAGCCTTGGCGGAACCTTTACGGGACCTTGGCGTGCACGCACCTAGCGCCCAATCATGACTGGCGGCGGACGAAGGTTCCGCGACCGCGTAGGACTACAACCAGCCCGCGTTCAACCAGGACCTCTACGGCGCGCTTGATCGTCATTCGGGCTACGCCGTACTCCTCGCCGAGAGCCGGGATCGACAGCAGTGCGGCGCCCTCAGCAAGGACCCCATCCCTGATCTGCTGCTCGATGTGATCCGCAATCTGGATATAGCGGTATTCAGTGGGATCCCACTCGATCGGGTACTCACGGTCATCAGCCACATAGATCAACCTAGACAGGCCCTGACCTGCGTAAACAGACAGGGCTTTCTATAGTTGTCTACGTCGACCTATAGTGACCCTCATGCAGGTGAAGCGCGTACCAAGGATCGCCGGTTGGTCAGTAGCCCTCGAAGATCAGACGTACGTCGCGACGAGGGCTGACGTCCTCACCGACTATCAGCGCCAGTGGGGCGCAGTCTCCGAGGTAGAGGCACGGACCGACGTGGAACTGTGGGTCCTGTGCGACGCACAGACGCGCCTGGCTGAGCGCCTCACCCTCGCGGAGGCAGCAAGGCCGAGGATCACGCCGCATCCCAAGATCCTCGCTCGTCGGGCTAGCCAGGATGGCCGGTCATGACCGGCCCCGGTGCGCAGGAAGCGCACGGCCGGCGCCCGGCGTACGTGAAGGCGGCGGAAGATCTACGCGACCGGATCCTGAGCGGAGAGTTCGCCAGCGGTTCAGCGCTTCCGAGCGAACTCGCGTTGGCGGTGCAGTACGGCATTTCAAGGACGAGCGTTCGGAACAGCATCCGACGACTCCGAGAATGGGAACTCGTCGAGACCCGGCGAGGCTCTGGAACTTATGTCTTGTGGCGTGCCAAGAGGCCCATAAGTGTGGTCGGTTCCGAGGGAACGCTTAGCGGCAGCCTGGATCCCGAAGATTCACGCGCCCCGTCCAAGCAAATCGCAGACCAGTTGAGATCGGCGATTCTCGCTGGACGCCTTCAACCAAACACGAAGCTACCTTCTCAGAATCAACTCTCCGCGCTGTACGGGGTTGCTCGGGAGACCGTCAAGACGGCTTTGCGGCACCTTGCTGCAGAAGGTCTCATCGTGAGCCGCCAAGGGAGCGGCTCATACGTTCACGCGGGCACCTCTGACGCTAAAGGGTCTGGGGCGGCTTCCTCCGAACACTCGGACGCCGAAGCTTTCAATACGGCGATGAAAAGCTTTGAAGAAGTCCACGGAAAAGTAGCACACGTGATCCAAACGACGCCGGAGCCGAGCCGGGCCTTCGACTATTCGTCACAACTCGCCAACAAGTTGCGCGACTTGGCGGAGGGAGCGGCTGATTTGCGCGCGCAAGCCGCGGTGAGAATCGCCGAACACGAAAAACTCTCACTCACCGTTCTGGCCATGAAGATCAGCACTTCCAGAGCCCGCGCCGGACAACTCATGCAGAGAGGAAAGAGGATAAGGCAGGAGTCGGAGATACCACGTAAGGACTAGCGATGCGTGAACACGGATCAGCGCCTACAAGAGGTGACATGGAACGTCGACAGGTTCTTTCCGGGGTCGCACTAGTTGGGCTAATGCCCGTCATCAGCAAAGGAAGAAATTTGAACCACTCACCACACGTCGAAAAGGTGCGGAACGAACTCGACATCTCCGACTATCGGAAGCGCATCTTCTACCAATGGGCGCCCGCCGCCGCACATGGTGAGCCGACGACGCCACTACTTGGCGAGGTTCATGCCGACTTCCTCGTCACCCGCTCCCTGACCATTCGAGCCAATGACCCCTCACGCCAACGGGAGGGCTACCACGTAATGGCCTGGCAGGGGGTACTTCTCACGGCACTTCACACGAAACTCGGCAACATCATGCAGGCCCGCCAATCGGCGAATGTGGCACGGGAGTTCGGTTACCAATGCGGTGACCGTGCAGCGGTGGCCAGCGCCTACGACCGCGAATCAATCGGCGAGATCTGGTATGGAACGCCGGAGCGTGGTGTGCAGGCAGCCACGCGCGGTATCCACCTCGCCGAGACCGGAAGTGGTGCGCACTTCTGGCCTATTCTCGCCGGTCTCCACTCACAAGCGATGGTCCATTACGCCAGATCATCGAACCACATTGCCCTATCCGAAGAGCATGAAAGGCGGGTGCTGGACTGGCAACAGCGGTTGCCTGAGACGCGCAGGCCGAACGCCTTCGAACTCGTGCCGTCACAAATGTACAACTCGCTGGCAATCGCGCATGCGTTCCGTCGACACGAGGACGCAGCAGAGCTATTCAGCGTCGGTTTCCGGGCGACCGGATACTCAGCGCGAGGGCGAAAGGGTTTCCGGAAACTCCTTCGATTGAATCAGGCATGGGCCGAAGGCTCAAAACAACCGCGTAAGGGGGTCGAAATTGCGTGTGACGTGATGCACTCGTTCGCCCAGGAAGGTGCCGCGCCGGATCCGATCTATCGGCACCGGGCACTCCGGGTGCTTGACGCCCTCCCGGCGTCTTTCCCACAACGAGAGACAACCGAACTGCGGAAACTCATCGACCAGGCTTCATAAGCCTGTTCGTCGCGCGTCCACAGCCGCGCTCGGGTGAGGTCCACACGTGGTCATCTGTCGAAACTGCCGACGGCCCCTCCGATTGTCGAGACACTTGCACTTAGAGTTTTGGGTGCATGAGGACGGCAACGTTGCGTGTCACTGGGGGCCAGACATCATGACGCTTTATGGCACGAACGCAGATCCGGTGCGAACAGATGGCACTGATCCGCACGCAGGTAGCGATCAGGACCCGTCTGGTTGATGATGCTGGTCGTACATACCAGCCAGGGCCGGTGCAAGCCCGGAGAGGTGCCGACGCCAGTTCTCATCGAGTGCGGCCGCGTTCGTGGCATCGGTTTCCAGAAGGAACCTCAGGTGACGGAGGCCATGAATAAGGACGTCGATATGCCGAGGTGCCGGCGGATCCAGAGGCGAATGCGTAGGAGGCTTTCCTACGGCCGTCGCCAGGTCGAGACTGACCGGCAACGCATTCGGCCATCTATCCCGGATAAGGCCGGTGACGCCGATCACTGCCATATAGGTCACTAGAAGGGCGGGACCGTCGACCCGCCAGGAAGTGGAGTGAAGCAAGGCCGCCTTATCGACTGCGTCGTGGTCACCAAGGATGAACTCAACTTCGGTGTGCGGCTCACTGTCGGACCTGACATTACCGGAACGCCATGCGTCTTCCCCGCTGAGTAGCCACATTCCGACTCTGTCGGCAGCCACGGGCCAGATCTCGACACGTACCGGCATGTTCTCCAACAGTCTTATCCTTCCTCTGGATTCTTCGGTGCATGTCGTTGCTTCTTGCCCCGCTGGACGAGTTGTCCCGCTCTTGCCCGTGATGTGCTGATCCGTTTGGCGAGAACCGTGAGCGTCAGCTTTTCGTGTTCTGCAATCCGGACCGCCGTCTGTGCGCGTAGATCGGCTGCGTCCTCCGCCAACAGACGCAACTTGTCGGCCAACTCTGTGGAGTACTCGAAAGCCTGCTGAGGCTCTGGCATCGCCCGGATTACTGAGGCTGCCCTCTCTTGGGCCTCCTCCAGGCTTTCCAGCGCCGCACCGAACGCTCGCGACGCAGACCGATCGGGCACGGCCGACCCTCCGGGCACGGCCGTGCTGCCACGGGCGCTGACGAAGGAACCACTCCCCTGGCGACTCTCGATGAGTCCTTCCGCCGCCAACTGCCGCAACGCAGCCTTGACGGTCTCGCGCGCCACCCCGTACCGCTCTGAGAGCTGTTTCTGGGAAGGCAGCTTGGCCAACGGCCGCAGCCGCCCGGACGTGATCGCCGCCCGCAACTGATCGGCGATCTGCTTGGACGGGGACCGTGGATCCTCCGAGTCCAGGTCACTCAGGTAATCACCAGCACCCGAAGCCATGCGGGGAGGCTACTACATGGCTAGTCAAGATCCTGGGCGGGCTGGCTAGGCCGCAACATACCTGGCTAGCCATGCTAAAAGATCTTCGAATTTTCTGATCACCACTCTGACCTGCAAGTTTTAGACGAACCGTGCCCTTCACTTGTCCATTGAGCGCAAGAGGGGGCTTGACGGTCGCCTAGCCATCTTCCTACGTTCTTCACAAGCCGCTTGGCAGACAGGCCAAGGAGTTCACAGGGAGGCCCGAGATGTTCCCGCAGCCCAAGAAGTACGGCCCCACGGTCTTCGGCGTGGTCGCCCTGATCTTCGCCTTCAACAACCCCGAGAAGGCCGCCCAGTTCATCAACCAGGCGTTCGACGCCATCGAGAGGTTCGCGAACGCCCTTGGCTGACCGTCTTTCCAGCGCCGTTCCGGTTCACAGCCACCAAGCACGAACCCGGATCAGCGGCTCAACCGATCACGAATCGACCAGCGAGGATGTCATGACCGTTCACCCGTCCAAGCTCTCTCTCACGTCCCGTGAGGCTCTCGGCTTCACCGAAGCGGAGTGCCTCTACGACCCGGAGCTTCACACCGGTCCCGAGGCCGTCGACGAGAGCCCGGAGGAAGAGGCTGCCCGGCACCTGATCGCCACTGAGGTGTGCCTCGCCTGCCCGCTCCTGGGGCAGTGCCTCCGCCGCGCGGTCGCCGGTTCGCCGGAGCCCGGTATCTGGGGCACCTTCGACGCCGAGTCGCTGACCGCGATCATCGACGACGGCAACACGGCTGATCACGCCCTGAGCGAGGTGGCCTGAGCCGTGACAGTTCCCATCCCGGCCGTAGACCAGCTACGTAGCTTCGCCGCGTCGGCAGAAGACCTCGCGAGCGCCGTTCTGAGCGCCTACGAGTCCTTTCGCAACACGAGTGACCAGGACGGGGACCCGAACTCCGTTCGCATGCAAGCTTTCCGCTTGCCCCACGCTGCCGGGGAGATACTCCAGGCCGCAGAGGACTTGCGGGTAGCCGCGAACTACGTCGATGGCATCCCGCAGTTCGCCACCAACCCATGCGAGTTCCCTTGGGGCGTGTGCCCCGAACACGGCGCTTCTCTCGTGTCCAGCGGGGGATGCACGTGGTGCCGGACGTGTCGACGCGCGTGGAACTACCCCCGCTTGGCGTTGCCATGCCGCGAGGCGGCCCGGTGGCTGCTAACCGACCAGGCCGGCGACACCCGCCATGTCTGCGACGGGCACGCGACGGCCGCGCGAGCGCAACTCATCGGCGCCCATGTCGTCCCTCTCCCCGACCGGGAGGACGTGTGATGAGCACTATCGAGAGCCTCTCGCCGCCGCCACCGTCGTTCGGGCAGACCGGCTCTGACGTTCGGCAGGCACGCAAGCTGTCCAGCAACGAGTTCACCGCCGTTGCCGTCGTCGCCGCCCTGGTCGCCGTTCTCGGTTTGCTGGGATTCGTCAACAGCTTCGCGGCAGTCGCCGAAGCGGCGCGCCCGTCGTTCGGGCGCCTCGCGTGGACGGTCCCGCTAGGGGTCGACCTAGGGATTGCGATCTTCGCCGCCCTAGACATCGTCCTCGCGCGCCTCAACATGCGTATGCGGTGGCTCCGGCTCATCCCCTGGACGCTCACAGCGGCGACGGTCTACATGAACGTTGCCGGGGAGTCGTCCGCATTCGGCAAGGTCGCTCACGCCGTCCTGCCATGCCTGTGGGTCGTCGCTGTAGAGGTCGCCTCTCATGTCGTTCGGGTGCGGGCGGGGATCGAAGCTGGCACCCGCATGGACCGGATCCGGTTCTCGCGGTGGCTTCTGTCCCCGCTCCGGACGGCCGCCCTGTGGCGCCGCATGGTGCTCTGGGAGGTCCGTTCCTACTCGGACGCGCTCACCCGCGAACGCGCGAGGCTCCTAACGCTCACCGACCTACAGGACGCCTACGGCACGGTGGCATGGCGCTGGCACGCTCCGCGCAGGGTCCGTGCCCTCTACCGGCTCGGCGAACTCACGTCCAACAAGGACGCGGACCGCACGGACGGTCGTCCGGCCGCCGCGCCGATCGAGACGGACAACCGTCCGGCGATCGAGCCGCCGTCCGGCCCGTCGTCCCGGACCGACAAGCGGACGAACGCGCGGACGGCACGCCGGACGGTCCCGGCGAGACCGCGTGGACGGTCCGCACCGAGCAAGCGGGCCGTCCCCGACGTGGACGACCTCATGCAGCTCGGATGGCGCATCGCCGCAGACCTCGAATCGCGCAGCGTCGCCCTCAACCGGGACAACCTCGCCGCCGCCCTGCGTGACAGCGACCAGGCCGTGAGCAACGCGCGTGCCAGCGCTCTCCTCGCCCGACTCAAGACGGAGGCCCTTACCGAACCGACCCGTCCAAACGCCGCTGACGCTCCGGCCGAACACGACCTGATCGAGGGAGACCGATGAACTTCAGCAAGCCCATGGCCGAGGTGCTCCGCCTTCCCGTTCCGTACGCCGACCAGTCGACCGACGCTGACGAGACGCTCACGGACAGCGCCGGAAGTGGCGAGGACAACGGGGGCGACATCGGAGGCCACCCGGCCGCCCCGTCCTCTGCGGACGGCCCGGAGGACGGGGACGACGCCCTAGAGGGGACAGTCCTGGTCGACCAGGCCACGCCCCGCCGCCAAGAGTTCCGGACACGCTTCCTCGCGGGGCGAGGCGCCCGGCGTCGTCCGATCATCGTCCCATGGCTCCGTGACCGCGAGGAGGCGAAGACCACCGTCCGGTGGGCGGTCGACTACGGCGCCCACATCGCCGGATACCACGCCGCCCGGATCCCGCTGTACGCCACGACTCTCGCCTTTCGCTCGCCCCGTGGTGTCTGGCGACTGATCGCCGGAACGTGGCGCTGGACGTGCGACGCGGAGGCCCTGCCGCTCCGCCTGGGCGCGGTGGACGGCAACGACGCAGACACTTACCTCCGGCTACTGCGCGAGCGTGACAACCGCGTCCGGTGGCGTCGCCTGGTCGCCTCCGGCGGTCTGGTCGGCGCCGGTTTCGCCGCCTCCGCTGTGGCGGCCGCGGGAGGGGTCACACAAGCCACAGCCCTCGCCGCCCTGGTCGCGGTACTCGGCTGGATCGGCTCCCCTGCGGACAAGCCGCTCATGGGTCCGGCCGTCGTCTCGACCAGCGCGCCGAAGCTGACGAGTGGGATCGTCGTCCGTGCTCTGGGCGCCCTGGGCATCGCTGAGATCAACAAGGCGCTAGGCAAGGGTGGCGCCGGAATCACGTTCCCCGCGCCGATCACCCGTGACGGTCCCGGATGGCGCGCTGACGTTGACCTCCCGTACGGGGTCACCGTCACCGACATCATGGACCGGCGTGAGCGCCTCGCGTCCGGCCTCCGGCGCCCTCTCGGTTGTGTCTGGCCGGAGCCTGCCCACGACCAGCACGCCGGACGGCTCGTCCTGTGGGTCGGCGACCAGGACATGAACCAGGTCAAGCCTCCGGCGTGGCCGCTGGCCAAGTCCGGTACAGCTGACCTTTTCAAGGCGATCCCGTTCGGCACCGACCAGCGCGGCCGGACGATCACCCTCACGCTCATGTACGCGAACGCGCTGATCGCTGCCATGCCGGGCATGGGCAAGACGTTCGCTCTCCGCATCCTCGCCCTGGCGGCCGCACTGGATGCCCTCGCCGAACTCCGCACCTTCGAACTCAAAGGCTCCGGTGACCTGTCCGCCCTAGAAAAGGTGGCTCACCACTACGGATCCGGACAGGACGACGAGACGATAGCCGCGTGCCTCGCCTCGCTCCGAGAGATCCGTAAGGAACTGGAACGGCGCGCCCAGACTCTCCGCAAGCTGCCCAAGGACGTCTGCCCGGAGAACAAGGTCACGCCCCAACTCGCCGCGAAGAAGTCACTCGGCCTCCGGCCCCTGGTCTTCATCATCGACGAGTGCCAGAACCTCTTCGCCCACCCGACCTACGGCGCCGAGGCCGCCGAACTCTGCACCGCGATCATCAAGCTTGGCCGCGCCTTTGGCGTGATCCTGCTTCTGGCCACGCAACGCCCCGACAAGGACTCTCTACCGACCGGCGTCTCTGCCAACGTCGGGATCCGGTTCTGTCTGCGGGTCATGGGACAAGTCGAGAACGACATGGTTCTTGGCACCTCCGCATACCGCAACGGGCTCCGCGCCACCACGTTCGGCCTCCGAGACAAGGGCATCGGCTACCTGGTCGGAGACGCCGACGACCCCCAGACCGGCCGCTCCTACTACATCGACAACCTGACCGCTGAGCACATCTGCGAGCGCGCCCGCACCCTCCGGAAGGCCGCCGGCACCCTGACCGGCTACGCGGCCGGAGAGGACTCGACGACGGCGGACGCCGGAATCTCGCTCCTCGATGACGTGGCCGCCGTCATCGCCTCCGACGAAGACAAGATCTGGTCGGAGACCGTCGTCAAGCGCCTCGCCGAACTCCGCCCTGGTCTCTACTCCGGATGGACGCCCGGCCAACTCACCGACGCTCTCAAGCCCTATGGGGTCACCACCCGGCAAGTCTGGGGCCAGGACGACGACGGCAAGGGAGCGAACCGGCGCGGCATCGTCCGTGAGGACGTCCAGGAGGCCGCCCGGAAGGCAACCGGCACGCCCTGATCAACGCCGTAGGCGCCGCTAGGTCTAGCGCCCACCCCCGCTAGACCTAGCGGCCCCGCTAGCGGCCTAACTGCCACCTGACCAGCGAACAAGCGTTCTAGCGCCCTAGCTACAGCCTTGCCCGAAACACCCCTAGGAGGCTCTGTGACCCCCATGATCCTCGCCGCTAGCGACGGTGGATCGGACACCGGATCGTTCGTCCTCTTCGTCATCGTCGCTGCCGTCGCGTACGTCGTTCACTGCCTTGTCTGGCCGTTCCGAGCGTGCCGGAAGTGCGGAGGCGCCGGACGATTCCGGTCGCCCTCCGGCCGCGCGTGGCGCTACTGCGACCAGTGCGGAGGGCGCGCCGCTCAAGTCCGTCTAGGCCGACGCGCCTGGACGTACGTGATGAACACACGAGACCGCAGCAAGCACTAGACGCAAAGCGGCCCCGGCGCCACAGCCACCAAGCACGAGCACCGGAGCCGCGCCCCAACCGATCACAACCGATGGAGGCACCTACATCATGGCGTCCGCGCGTCACCCGGTCGATAGCGACCAGGACACACCGGCCGACCTCGCCGACTTCGTTCGGCCCCGTCCGCACAACATCGACGCTGAGCAACACGTCTTGGGCGCGGTCATGATCTCGCCGCCCGCTCTGCCAGAGGTTCGCTCGCTCCTGGACGGAAGCGACTTCTACCGGCCCGCTCATCAACAGATCTGGGCGGCCATCACAAGCCTCGCCGACCGTGGCGCGCCCTTTGAGCCGGTCGCGGTGGCCGCAGCCATCGAGCCGCGCGAGCTAGCCAAGATCGGCGGTGCGCCATACCTGCACACGCTCATCAGTCAGGTACCGAGCGCCACGAACGCCACGTACTACGCCCAGCTCGTTCGCCGCCTCGCCTACGCCCGACGCGTGACCGCCACGGGGACACGGCTCATGCAGATCGGCTACAGCGCGACGGGCGACGTTGACCACGACATGCGCAGCGCCGTCGCTGACGAACTGTCCGCCCTCGCCGCGATGGACGCGCAGGGTTGGCCTTCCCCGGCGCCGCTTTCCGCCACTCCCGAACTGCCGACCTTCCCTGTCTGGGCGTTCCCTGACTGGCTTGGCGAGTATGCGGCCCGCCTAGCCGAGGTCACCCAGACCCCGGCCGATCTCGCCGGTTGCCTCGCCCTCGCCGTCCTGGGAGTGGCGGCCGGAGGCAAGGTTTGGGTACAGGGGCCCGCTTGGGCTGAACCGACCAACCTCTTCACCCTGGTCGTGTTGCCGCCCGGCAACCGCAAATCCGAGGTCTACAAGCACATGACGGCCCCGATCAGGGCGGCGGAAGCAACCCTGATCGAGCAGGCAAAGCCGGGCATCGCCGAGGCCGTCATTGCCCGACGCGTCGCGGAGGCGCACGCCGAGAAGGCAGAGAAGGCCGCCGCGAATGCCGTAGACGCCACGCAGCAGGCCGCCGCCCTGGACGACGCGACGACCGCCCGGCTTGCTCTCGACGAGGCGACCGTTCCGGCCGAACCGTGCCTGTTCTCCGATGACGCCACCGTGGAACGGCTGACGTCCCACCTCGCCGAGCAAGGCGGACGGTTCGCGATCCTCTCGCCGGAGGGCGAAATTTTCTCTATCGCCGCAGGGCGCTACTCCGGCGCCCCCAACTTCGCCATCCTCAAGTCTGGCCACGCTGGCGAGGAAATGCGCACCGACCGCGTGGGGCGTTCGTCGGAGCGCATCCCCGCAGCCACGGTCACGCTCGGCATCTGCACACAGCCCGGCGTCCTCACGCGTCTCGGCGAGACGCCGCAGTTCCTCGAACAAGGGCTACTCGGCAGACTGCTCTACTCGGTTCCCAAGTCCCTACTCGGCTACCGAGAGCCCAACCCCGCACCAATGCCGCAAGAGATTCAGGACACCTACCGGGCCAACGTCACAGCGCTAGTTCTGTCGATGCACATGCTTCCCGAGTCGGAGACGGTTCGTTTCACGCCGGACGCTGAGCGCGCCATCATCGCGCTATTGGCAGAAACAGAACCGCGCTTTCGCCCCGGAATCGGCGACCTCGCCCACATGACCGACTGGGGCGGCAAGTACGTAGGTGCCGTTCTCCGCATCGCCGCCCTACTCCACATCGCGAAACACTTCCGCGATGGCTGGGACCGACCCATCACACTCGCCACATTCCAGAACGCACACCAGATCGGCGAATACTTCACGGTTCACGCGCAAGCCGCTTACGACGCCATCGGAGCCGACCCGGCCGTCAACGACGCGCGCACTCTGCTCGACTGGATCGAGCGAACCGGCACAACACAGTTCGGCGCGCGTGACGTGCTCTCGTCCCTCCGGCGCTTCAAGAAGGTCGCAGACCTGGACCCGGCACTCCGCATCTTGGAGTCGCACGGCTGGATTCGACGCGTGCCCACACCACCGAAGAACGGGCGAGGCCGTAAGGCCGGTCCCGTCTACGAGACCCACCCGGACGCCACAGGGACGACGAGATGACTCCCGCGTCCCGCTCGCGCAGCGTCACTGCGCCCGCGGTTGCCGCGCCCTCCGCCAGCAACGCAGCCCGTCAGCAGAAACCAGCAAAACCGATTCTGCGGGATTCCGCTGACGTGCTTCACCGCTGTAGGCCGCCACCTCGCTCCCGTTGACGTCGCTCCCCGTGACCGGTGCGCAGCCACCAGCACGACACCGGCCACCAGTCCGACCGATCACACGCCGAAGAAATGAGGTAGCAATTGCCCGTCAAGACACAACGCGACGAAAAGCTCACCGTCGCCGAGGTATGCGCCGAACTCAAAATCTCCCCCTCAACCTTCTACGACTGGCGCCTAAAGGAGCGCGCCCCTCGCTGCCTCACGCTCCCGAACAAGTCCCTCCGGGTTCTTCGCTCCGAACTCGACCGCTGGCTCTCAACCTGCGAGGACGCCGCCTGATGAAAGACACCACATTCGACGTACGGATTCACGAGACCCACGTTCGACAGGGCGCGAGGGTCACCACGTACACCGTCCGTTGGAAGGTCGGATCGAAGCGGTGGACCGAAGGGTTCCGTCGAAGCGCACAGGCGGAAAGCTTCCGTTCAAGCCTTGTCACCGCCACGAAGAACGGCGAGGCGTTCAGCCTCCGAACCGGGCGCCCTGTCTCCTGGACGCGCGAGGAGAACGCAATCAGCTGGTATGCGTTCTCACTCGACTACGTCACCGCGAAATGGCCGTACGCCTCGCCGAACCATCGGCGAGGCATCGCAGAGGCTCTCACCGACGCGACGGAAGCCCTTCTGACGTCTCAGAAGGGCGCGCCGTCCCGCGAGGAGATCCGCCTAGCCCTCCGAAGCTGGGCGTACAGTGAACGCCTTCAGAAGGGCGGAGAGCCGCCCGAAGCGCTGTTGCCCACCCTCCGTTGGCTGGAACGCAACACCATCGACATGGGCGACCTGGCGCCCGACCGCGACGGCGCCACCATCGCGAGGGCTGTACTCGACAGACTCAGCAGAAAGAAGGACGGGACCCCGGCCGCCGGCACTACGTCCACCCGCAAGCGGGTCACGTTCAACAACGCCATGGAGTACGCGTGTGAGCGTTCAATCCTCCCTGCCAACCCGCTCAAGCGAGTGAAGTGGACCAAGCCCCGTACGGCACAAACACTCGACATGCGAACCGTTGTGAACGCCGAACAGGCCACGCGCCTCCTCGCCGCCGTCAAGCCGCAGGGCAAGCGAGGCGAACGAATGGTGGCGTTCTTCGCCCTCATGTACTACGCCGCTCTACGCCCCGAAGAGGTTGTGGACCTCCGGCGTGACAACCTCGTCTCTCTCCCGCCGGAAGGGTGGGGAGAGTTGCGCCTCACACACTCGGAGCCGCGTAGCGGGTCTAGGTGGACGAACGGCGGCAAGCCACGCGACCGGCAACCACTCAAGCATCGTGCCCCCGGCGAGACACGTCCGGTTCCCCTTCACCCGGAGCTCGTTCGCCTCCTCCGGCATCACATCGAAGCGTTCCGGGTCCAACCTGGTTGCCGTCTGTTCGTCGGGCCACGCGGCGGGATCATGACCGACCGGACGTACCTGGGCGCATGGCGGACGGCGAGAGCCAACGCGCTCACACCCGAAGAGGCCGCCTCACCGCTCGCTGAGACGCCGTATGCCCTCCGGCACGCCGCCGTGTCCACCTGGTTGAGCGCGGGCGTCCCGCCCGCGCAGGTGGCCGAGTGGGCGGGTCACAGCGTGGCCGTGCTCCTCCGGGTCTACGCCAAGTGCGTGGCCGGGCAAGAGGAAGAGGCCAAGCGCAGGATCACGGAGGCAACCAGGGTCGGCCGGAGCCCGGTCAACGGCGAGGAGGACGCGACCGGAGGCCCTGACCGGGCCGCCTAGGGCGTCGGAGATTCATCCCGTATCCAACCCGCACAGCCGTTGACACCGGCAAACGATCAGAGACGGTCGGACGGAACGAGAACAGCCCCTGACCGGGGAACGCCTGGTCAGGGGCTGTTCTTTGCTGGTGCGGCGGGTACTGGGTTCGAACCTCCGCAGGCTATGCCGATGATTTCCAGAGATCTCGATATCGACGATCATGGCGTCGACCTGCGGCGGAGTCTCTTTTGACCGCCCCACGCCGCATCTCCGTTCCGCCCGTGGTTCCGTGAGCGTTTAATCTGGGCCCCGGCCCACATCCCCCATCATCTCTGTTGGGAGATTCGAAGCGGGAGGCCAAAGGTGGCCGACATGTCTAGAAATGCCACCGTGACGGTTGGGAGTCGATAGCATTCCGTCACGGAACTCTTAACCCAAGCAAGAAGACTACAGGAACATTCTATACAAAAATCACGAAAGGACTTCCATGGAGAACGAAAATGCTGGCGACATTTTTGATGCGATTTTCGGTTTCAATGAGACACTCATCTCGCTCCACCATTTGATTCCAAGTTCAGCCCACAGCAGCCTACGTGCCGCGGATCGAAAGTGGAGGCTCGAAGTCATAGCGAAAGCTTTTCAAGGGGACAGGGAGGATGACTTCCAGGGGTTGCTCAAGAAGTTCGCGGCCAACAAGTTGTCGAGAGAGGAAGCGCGAGCCGAATTGGTCGAGATTATTGGCAAGGGATCAACAAATGCAAGCTTTGAACTCTCACTAAAGCAGTTGATCCTTCGCCCGGAACCTACGGCGGTAGTGCACAGAGCAACTTTAATGGTAATGGTCAGTGCTTTCGAGAGTCTTATTTCGTCGATCGTTGAAGTCTTTATGCGACAGAATCCACTCCAGGCACCCATCCAAGAGAAAGAGTTCAGTCTAGCTGAGCTGATCGCCGCCAACGATTTGGATGAAATAATAGAAAACGCACTGACCAAGCGGGTTGAGAACATCCTAAGGGGCGGTCTTGCATCTTGGACGAAATGGTTTGAGGAGCAAGGTCTTGTACTCCAGAATCTATGTATCAACTGGGACGAAGTGGCAGAAATATTCGAGCGACGTCACGCATATGTCCACACCGGAGGGAAAGTGAATCCCTCATACAAACATAAAGTTGCCGGAGCGGGACCGATAGGAAATCTACTGCCACTTGACGAACAGTACCTGCATTCAAGTCTTGGGCATATTGTCTGCCTGGGCAACCTGATAGCGACAAGATTTCTGCCGAAGACCAAAAAGAATATGTCCGCGCTCGCGGTTAGCGGGACCTCAATACTCTATTTCGATGAGCTAATGAAGCTGGACCAATGGGCAGCCATCCAAAAAATGGCTAACACGATAAAAAACGACGAGATGGAGCTCGATGTAAAACTTGAAGTTCGTTGCTTTGAGTGGCTTGCCGCCAAGCAATTGCACGACCTAAAGAAAATCGAACAGCAAATAAGAAGCTGGGACACTAGTGCTCTCAAGTCGAAGCATGCTTTCAAGAAAGCCGCTCTACTCGAAGACGTAGATGAGATGCAGGACGTTCTGTCCGCAGCACATGCGGCCAACGAATCATGGGTGACCTCCATAGAGGATATGCCAGAAGTTCAGTATCAGGAAAACATTCAAGCTTCCGTTTCCCGAATTATGAGCGAATTGCGTGATCATTAAAGGATGGCGTGTCACCCCAGGTACATGGGCATACTTCATGCGAGCGCGCTCTTAACACCATCGACGATCACCGGCCCGTCTTCCGTGAGAACGGCGCTGGTTCCCCCTCGTTGTCGAGGCGAACCAGCCTTTCGTTGCCCCGGACGGACCTCAAGACGGCCGCCGGTTTTCTGGTGGGCGCGAGGAGCGCTCTCCAAGAGCGTCTACGGGCGACGTCTGGCAAAGTGACCCGCGAGAAGGCTCTCATGCCCGCAGAGGCCGCCTCGCCGCTCGCTGAGACGCCGTATGCCCTCCGGCACGCCGCCGTGTCCACGTGGCTGAGCGCGGGTGTCCCACCCGCGCAGGTGGCCGAGTGGGCGGGTCACAGCGTGGCCGTCCTCCTCCGGGTCTACGCCAAGTGCGTGGCCGGTCAGGAGGAGGAAGCCAAGCGCAGGATCACAGAGGCGACCAGAGTCGACCTCAGGCCCGTCGAGAGCGAGGGGGGCACCGCCGGAGGCCCTGACCAACCCGCCTAGGGCCGTCAGAACTTCAACCCGTATTCAACCCGCGCAGCCGTAGGCGTCCGCAAACGATCAGAGACAACCGGACAGAACCAGAACAGCCCCTCACCGCGTATGTGCAGGTGAGGGGCTGTTTTTGCTGGTGTGGCGGGTGCAGGGTTCGAACCTGCGTAGGCTAAGCCGACGGATTTACAGTCCGCTCCCATTGGCCACTCGGGCAACCCGCCGTGGCGTCGCTTGCGCGACGGCTCTGGAAAGAATAGCGGACCGTGGGAGTGGGTGTGACATCGGGGCTTGGGCTTGATCGCTAAGCTCGATGGACCGTGAAAGTTGCTGCTGAGGGGATGTGTGTGCGATGGCGGACAGCTCTTTTGACATCGTCAGCAAGCTCGACCGGCAGGAGGTCGACAACGCGCTGAACCAGGCCGCCAAGGAGGTGGCCAACCGGTTCGACTTCCGGAACGTGGACGCGGGGATCAAGTGGTCGGGTGAGTCGATCGAG
Source organism: Actinomadura sp. 7K507 (assembly GCF_004348425.1). Classification (GTDB taxonomy): domain Bacteria; phylum Actinomycetota; class Actinomycetes; order Streptosporangiales; family Streptosporangiaceae; genus Spirillospora. Next base: position 8,220 of record NZ_SMKK01000017.1, on the reverse strand, counting down.
ATCCAGGCGAACACGGAGGAGCGGGCCAACGCCGTGCTCGACGTGCTGAAGGACAAGCTCGTGAAGCGGGGCATCTCGCTGAAGGCGATCGATGCCGGTGAGCCGAAGCTGTCGGGGAAGGTGCACAAGCTGGGCGTGGGCCTGAAGGAGGGCATCGAGCAGGACGAGGCGAAGAAGATCGGGAAGATCATCCGGGATGAGGGGCCGAAGGGGGTCAAGGCCCAGGTCCAGGGGGACGAGCTGCGGGTCAGCTCGAAGAAGAGGGACGACCTCCAGGAGGTCATCGCGCTGCTCAAGGGGAAGGATCTTGAGGTGGCGCTCCAGTTCGTGAACTACCGGTAGTCGCCGTGGGAGCGCGCCGGCCCCATCCCCCGCAGAAGGGGCCGGCGCGTTCGGGTGTTATGACGCGGCGGCGCCCGGAACGGTTCAGTCGAATTCGTCCGGGGTGCTTCAGGGCCTGGGCCCGCGGCCGGCCATGCGTTCCAGGCGGGCGATGCGGTCGGCGACCGGGGGGTGGGTGGAGAACAGTTTGCCGATCCCCGCGCCGGAGAACGGGTTGGCGATCATCAGGGAGCTGGTGGTGGCGAGTTCGGGGTCCTGGGGCAGCGGCATCGCCCGGGTGCCCGCGTCGATCTTGCGGAGGGCGGAGGCCAGGGCGAGCGGGTCGCCGGTGAGGCGGGCGCCGGCGGCGTCGGCGGAGAATTCGCGGGTCCGGCTGATCGCCATTTGGACGACGGCGGCGGCCACGGGGCCGAGGACGAGGAGCATGAGGGCGCCGAGGAGGCCGGGGCCGTCGTCGTCCTCGGAGCGGCCGGGGATGAAGATCGCCAGGTAGGACAGGTAGGTGATGACGGTCGCGATGGCCGCGGCGACCGACGAGATGAGGATGTCGCGGTTGTAGACGTGCGACAGTTCGTGGCCGAGGACGGCGCGCAGTTCGCGTTCGTCCAGCGTCTGCAGGATGCCGCGGGTGCAGCAGACGGCGGCGTTGCGCGGGTTGCGTCCGGTGGCGAACGCGTTGGGCTGGCGGGTCTCGGAGACGTACAGGCGCGGCATGGGCTGGTGCGCGGAGGTCGCCAGTTCCCGGACGAGGCGGTACAGCATCGGCGCCTCGACCTCGCCGACCGGGTGGGCGCGCATGGAGCGCAGCGCGATCCGGTCGCTGAACGCGTAGGCGACGCCGTTGGTGCCGAGCGCGATGATCAGCGCGATCGTCAGGCCGGCGCCGCCGCCGACGGCCCATCCGGCGGTGAGCATCAATGCCGACAGCGCGGCGATCAGCGCTGCGGTCTTGACACCGTTGAACTGCACTTCCGTTGCCTCCCCGTCGACTCCGGCATGAACATCAACGGTTTGACCTGGGTGAACGTTCCCGGCTCAGGTGGCCTGACTCACTGTTTGCAGGACGATCTGGGGCGCGGCCGACAGGACCAGGGCACCGGCGGCGGTGGCGGTGATGGCGGCGCGGACGGGCAGTCCGGGGGCCGGGTCGTAGGACGGGCCGGGCGCGGGCGTGAACAGCCGCGCGGCCCAGACGAGGTAGTAGTACAGGCCGATCGCCGTGTTGATCGCCATCACGACGGCGAGCCAGGTGACGCCGCCCGCGACGGTCGCGCGGAACACGACGACCTTGGCGAACAGCCCCATGACGCCCGGGGGCAGGCCGGCGAGGCAGATCAGGAAGAAGGCGAGGGCGGTCGCGACGGCGGGGCTGCGGCGGGCGAGGCCGCGGTAGTCGTCGAGGGTGTCCCAGGAGGGGCTGAGACGCCCGGAGGTGCGGCGGCGGAAGCCGATCACCACGGCGAACGCGCCGAGGTTCATGACGGCGTAGAGGGCGACGTAGGCGGTGGTGGCGGCGACGGCTTCGGGGAGCCGGTTCGCGCCGACGGCGAGGGGCGCGAGCATGTAGCCGGACTGCGCGACCGACGACCAGGCGAGCAGCCGGATCGCGGTCCGCTGCCGCAGCGCGACGAGGTTGCCCAGGGTCATCGTGATCGCGGCCAGGACGGCGACGACCGGGCCCCACACGTGCCCGTAGGCGGGCAGCCCGAGCGCGAGGATGATCAGGAGCCCGGCGAACCCGGCGGCCTTGGAGACGACGGCCAGGAACGCGGCGACGGGCAGCGGGGACCCCTGGTAGACGTCCGGCGCCCAGAAGTGGAACGGGACGGCGGCGACCTTGAACGCGAACCCGGCGAGGACGAGGACGGACCCGGTGGCGGCGACGGGGCCGAGGTCCGCGGGGAGGTTCGAGAGGGCGGGGGCGATGCGGTCGAGGTGCATGGCGCCGGTCGCGCCGTACAGGAGGCTGACCCCGAACAGCATGATCGCGGTAGAGACCACGGAGACGAGGAAGAGCTTCAGCGCCGCCTCGGACGACGTCCCGTCGTAGCGGCGCAGGGCGGTGAGCGCGAACACCGGCAGCGCGAGCGTCTCCAGCGCGACGACGAGGAGGACGAGGTCGCGGGCGGCGACGAGGGTGAGCGCGCCGATGACGGCGGCGAGCAGCAGGAAGTGGTACTCGCCGACCGGCATCTTCGAGTCGGTGATCTCCTGGAGGGACAGCAGCACGACGACCACGGCGGCGCCGAGGACGATCCCCTGGAACAGGAGCGTGAAGTCGTCGGCGACGTAGGAGCAGGACGCGGGGCCGTCGCCGCGCAGGCCGTCCGGGAGGCAGAACGTGGCGCGGCGGCCGCCCGGCGCGAGGGCGATCACGGCGATGAGCGCGGCGGTGAGGGCCCCGCCGCTGAGCAGGCCCAGCAGGCGCCGTGGCGCGTCGAAGGCGTCGGCGAGCAGCAGCGCGATCGCGGCGACGGCGAGGATCAGCGGCGGCGCGACCGCCGCGTAGTCGATGCTCTGGATCATCAGCCGCCTCCGAACAGCACGCGGACGGGGCCGGTGGTCACGTCCAGCAGGGTCTTCGGCCACAGGCCGACCAGCAGCGTGAGCGCGATCAGCGGCACCCAGGCGGCGTACTCCTGCATGGACACCGCCGCGGCGGGGCGGCGGGCCTCGGCGACGCCGTCGGGCGGCCCGTGGGTGAGCTTGGAGAGCATGCGCAGGAAGTAGGCGGCGGTGAGCATCGCGCCGAGCGCGGCGACGGCCATGAACGTCACGAACGTCCCGCGCGGCAGGTCGGCGTGCGGGCGGTACGCGCCGAGCAGCGCGAGCATCTCGCCCCAGAAGCCGGCGAGTCCCGGCAGCCCGAGCGAGGCGACGGACGCGAACGTCAGGATCGACGCCAGCCGCGGGGAGGTGCCCAGCATCCCGCCGCCGAGCGCGTTCATGTCGGTGGTGCCCCAGCGTTCCTTGACCGATCCGGCGAGGAAGAACAGCAGGCCGGTGATGAGGCCGTGCGCGATGTTGCCGAACAGCGCGGCGTTGATGCCGACGGGGGTGAGGGTCGCGATGCCGAGCAGGACGAATCCCATGTGCCCGACGGACGAGAAGGCGATCATCCGTTTGAGGTCGCGCTGGGCGAGGCAGGCGAGCGCGCCGTAGACGATGCCGATGACGGCCAGCAGCCCGAGCCACGGCGCCCAGAACCGCGCCCCCTCCGGCGCGAGCGGCAGCGCCACGCGGATGAGGCCGTAGGTGCCCATCTTCAGCAGCACGCCAGCGAGCAGGACGGATCCGACGGTGGGCGCCTCGGTGTGCGCGTCGGGCAGCCAGGTGTGCAGCGGCCACATCGGCGCCTTCACCGCGAGCCCGAGGCCCATCAGGGCGAACGCGGTGATCTGGAGGCCGCGCGTCAGGCCGGACCCGTGCCGGGCTGCCAGTTCGGTCATGTCGAGGGTGCCGGCCGTGGCGCCGACGAGCAGCATCCCGGCGAGGAGCAGCCCGGAGCCGAGGAGGGTGTAGAGGATGAACTTGTAGGCGGCGGCGCGGCGTCCCGCACCGCCCCACAGCATGATCACCACGTACATGGGGATCAGGACGGTCTCGAAGAAGACGAAGAACAGCACGAGGTCGAGCGCGGTGAACGTGCCGAGCATCCCGATCTCGAGGACGAGCAGGAGCGCGGTCAGCAGCCGGATCCGGCCGCCCTCGGGCGGATGCCGCAGCATGTAGAGGAAGCAGAGGAACGTCAGCAGGGCGGTCAGCACGACCAGCGGCAGCGAGATCCCGTCGACGCCGAGGTGGAACCGCAGCCCGATCGCGGGCGCCCACTCCCGGTCGACCTCGTGCTGGACGCGGGAGGTCGCGCCGAAGTCGAAGGCCGTCAGCGCGGAGATCGCGACGAGCAGCGTCGCGGCGGACACGGCGGTCCCGAAGGCGCGGACGGCGAAGCCGGTGCGCAGGAACCGGTTCGCCGGGACGAGCATCGCCAGCGCCCCGGCGAGGGGGATCGCCATCATCAGCACGAAGATCACAGGAAGATCACCACCCCGGCGACGATGACGACGACGCCGGCGAGCAGGCCGGTGAGGTAGGACTGCGCGTTGCCGTTGTGCGGGACGCGGAGCAGTTCGCCGAGGCGGGTCGAGCCGCGTCCGGCCCCGGTGACGGCGGCGTCCACGCGACGCCGGTCGAGGACGACGATGTGGCGTGCCGCGGCTTGGACGGGCCGGACGATCGTCCGCTCGTACAGCTCGTCCACGTAGAAGGCCCGCGCGAAGACCGGACGGACCGGCCCGAGCGCGCGCGCAGGATCCAGAGCGGGGTCACGGTTCCACAGGAGGAACGCGGCCCCGGCACCGGCCGCGAGCAGCAGCACGCTCAGCAGCGCCGGGCCCGCGTGCGGGCGCAGTTCCTCCGCGCCGAGCCCGAAGAAGCCGAGGATCGCGGCGGGGACGGCCAGGGCCGCGACCGTCCACGACATGAGTCTCGACGGCTCCCGGATCTCGTACGAACCGCGCGGCTCGCCGAAGAACGTCATCAGCCACGCGCGCGTCGCATACGCCGCCGTCAACGCGACCGTGAGCAGCAGCCCCAGGTAGACCAGCCAGGCGACCCAGCCCGGCAGCGAGTACACGGGGGCGAGCTCGGACTGGACGAGGCCGCGCATGGTGCCCCCGTCCGGCCAGGAGCCGGGGACGAGCGCGTACCTGGGACGGCCGTCCGCCAGGGGTTCACCGCCGTGCAGGGCGGAGTGCTGGGCGGCCTCGATGACGGAGTCCTTGCTGAACCATCCGCTGAGAGGCGGGACGCCCGCGAGCGCGGCGAACCCCACGGTCATCGACCAGAACGTGACCGGCATGCCGCGCCGGAGCCCGCCGTAGTGGGCGAGCATGTTCGACCCGGCGACGACGATGACGCATCCGGCGGCGAGGAACAGCAGCGCCTTGAACGCGCCGTGGGTGAGCAGGTGGAAGATCGCCGCCGAGTCGGCGCCGACCGCGAGCCCGGCGGCCATCACGGCGAGCTGGCTGATCGTCGAGTACGCCAGGACGCGTTTCAGGTCGTCCTGTGCGAGGGCCGCGCAGGCCGCGCCGACCATGGAGATCACCGCGACGATCCCGAGGACGGCCAGCGCGGCGGGGGCCGCCTCGAACACCGGGAACAGCCGCGCGACGACGTAGACGCCCGCCGCGACCATCGTCGCCGCGTGGATGAGGGCGCTGATCGGCGTCGGGCCCGCCATCGCGTCCGGAAGCCAGGTGTGCAGCGGGAACTGGGCGCTCTTGCCCGCGACCCCGGCGAGCAGCAGCAGCGCCGCCGCCGTCACCGTCGTGCCCGGCAGCTCGCCCGCGCTCCGCACGATCTCGCGGATCTCGAACGTGCCCGCGCCGGCGCCGAGGACGAGTACGCCGATCAGGAACCCGACATCGCCGAGCCGCGTCACCAGGAACGCCTTGACCGCCGCCCGCGAGTTCGCCCGCTCCTCCCAGTGGTGCCCGATCAGGAAGTACGAGCAGATGCCCATGACCTCCCAGCCCGCGTACAGGACGAGGAGGTCTCCGGCGTAGACGACCAGCAGCATCGCGGCCGTGAACAGCGAGATGAACGCGGCGTAGGACGAGTAGCGGCGGTCCCTCTTCGTATCGGCGCCGTCCAGGTAGGCGACCGAGTACACCTGGACGGCGAGCGCCACGCAGCAGACCATGAGCGCGACGACGGCGGACAGCCCGTCCACCTGGAGGCCGACCCGGATCGGCACCGAACCGGTCTCGATCACCGTGAGGACGCCGATCCGCTCCCCCGGCGCCCGCCACACGGTGAACGCGACGATCGCCGCGAGGACGGCCGCCACCGCGATCGGCGCGCACGCGATGAGCGCGGGCCCGCTGCGCAGCGGCGCCACCCGGCCGCCGGAGCCGCCGGAGCCGCCGAGAACGCGGGTGAGGGACGGGCCGAACAGCATCCCGGCGAACGCGGCGAGGAACGGCAGCAGCGCCACCAGCGAGGCGAGCCAGATCACGGGGCGGCCTCCTCGACCGCCTTCTCGTCGGCCGCCTTCTCCTCGGGCCGGGCCTCGTCGGGTCCGGCCGGGCCCGTCCCGCGCTCCGACAGCGCGCGGAGCCGGTCGACGTCGACGTTCTGCCGGTTCCGGAACACCAGCAGGACGATCGCCAGCCCCAGCCCGATCTCCGCCGCCGCGATCACGATGATGAACAGCGTGAGGACCTGCCCGCCGTGCAGCGCGTCCTGGAACCAGATGTCGAACGTGACGAGGTTGAGGTTCACCGCGTTCAGCATCAGCTCGACCGACATCAGCACGAGGATCGCGTTGCGGCGCGCCAGCACCCCGTACACACCGATGGAGAACAGCAGCGCGGCGACGATCGTCGGGTAGGCGAGATGCATCAGCCGTGGTCTCCCTCGCCCGAACCCGCCTTGCCCGTGGTGCCCGTGGTGCCCGTGTCGTCGGTGTTAATGGTCTTGGCGGTCTTGTCGGTCTTGTCGCCGTCCGGGCGGGCGCGGATGTCCGAGCGCGACAGGACGATGGCGCCGACCAGGGACGACAGCAGCAGCACGGACAGGATCTCGAACGGCAGCACCCACGTCCGGAACACGCTCGCGCCGAGCGCCTCGGCCGACCCGCCGCCGTCCTTCAGCGGCATGCGCTCGTCCCCGAACCCCATGACCATCACGGTCACCAGGACGGCGGCGGTGGCGACGGCGACGGCCGCCGCGGCCCACCGGTTGCCGGAGTCCAGGTCGGCGGACTCTCCGATCGGCGCCCGGGTCAGCATGATCCCGAACAGCAGCAGGACGACGATCGCGCCGACGTAGATCAGCACCTGTACCCAGGCGACGAACTCGGCGGTGAGCACCAGGTAGCCGCCGGCGAGCGCGCCGAACGACACGACCAGCCACAGCGCCGCGTGGACGAGCCGCCGCGTCGTCACGACCAGGACCGCGGAGCCGACGGCGACGACGCCGAGCAGCGTGAACACGATCTCCTGGCCGCTCACGCGTCCGCCCCTGACCCTGGCCCCGGCCCGGCTCCCGGTCCCGGCGGTCTGCGCGCCGCCCGCTCGGCGGCCTTCTCTGCCGCGCCCACTTCCTTCGGCGGCTCGGCGGCCGGGTCGTGGGCCTGCGGCGGCGGGACGGTCCACATCCACTCCCGCAGCCGGTCCTTCTCGTGCGTCAGCTCCGCGATGTCGTACTCGGCGTACTCGAACTCCGGCGACCAGAACAGCGCGTCGAACGGGCAGACCTCGATGCAGATGCCGCAGTACATGCACAGCGCGAAGTCGATGGCGAACCGGTCGAGGACGTTGCGGGTGCGGGCCCGCCCGCCGCCCTCGGCAGGGAGGGTCTCCTTGTGCGAGTCGATGTAGATGCACCAGTCGGGGCATTCGCGGGCGCACAGCATGCAGACGGTGCAGTTCTCTTCGAACAGCGCGATGACGCCGCGGCTGCGCGGCGGCAGGTCGGGCTGCACTTCGGGGTATTGACGCGTTATGGAACGCCGCGTCATCGTTCGCAACGTGACCGCCAGCCCCTTGGCCAGCCCGCCTCCTGGTAGCCGTCCCACGCGCCCCATGATTGCGCACGATCGGCCCCCTGGGAACGCGGCGGGCTCCGCGTCCGTCGTACGGGGTATGGACCTCATGGTCGGCGGCAGGTTCGTGGGCAGGGAGGCAGCGTGAGTCATCCCGCAGATCGCCCCTCCGATTCCGGGCGCGGTCGCCGTCCGCAGGGCCCGGCCGGAGTCCCGCACGGCCCGCACGGCACCCATCCGCCGCCGTCGCGGACGTACGGGCCGCCCGGGTGGCGCCGCCCTTACCCGGGTCCGCCGGTTCCGCCGCCGGGCCCCCCGCCGCCGCT
>NZ_SMKK01000179.1 GCF_004348425.1 Actinomadura sp. 7K507 | reverse complement strand
GTATTGGGGGCAGGTGGTCAAGTAGGCGGCGGTGTGGGCGAGGTCGGTGAAGGTGAAAGTGTGCTGTTCGTGTTCCGTCTGGGTGACGATCAAGCCGCCAGCATCGGCGAGGCCGGGCAGGTTGCCGCTGTGGGCCGCCTGGTAGAGGCTCGGTCGCGCGGTGGCGTGCGGGTCGAGTCCGGAGCGTTGTAGGAGGGCGGCGAGTTCGTAGTAGCTGTCGGCGGCCTTGGTGACCAGGATCGCGGTGCCGCCCGGTCGGAGCGTCCGGGTGATCTCTCTGATCGGGTGGTCGGGGGTGGACGAGTGGTAGAGGCACATGACGGCCACGACCAGGTCCAGGCTCTGATCGGTCAGGGGCAGGGTGTGGAAGTCTGCGGTGATCGTCTGGACGGTCAGGCCTGCGCATCGTTGCTGGGCGGCGGCGGTCATGGCCGGGGACCCGTCGATTGCGATGATCCGCGCGTTCGGGTGGTGGCGGGCGAGTCTCAGGGTGGTGCGTCCTTGTCCGCAGCCGAGGTCGCAGATCACTGGCCGGTCGGGTAGGCCCGCGTTGCCGGCGTGGCCGAGGAGGACTTCGGTGATGTTGCGGCCTGCGGTCTTGGCGGCCAGGAGGGCGTCGCTGCGCTGGCGGGTGCGGCTCTCGTCTACGTACAGGGCCGGGAGGTTCTCGCCGAGGAAAGGGTGGCTCAATGCGCCACCCTCGGGATCACGTGGCCGTGGAGGCCGTCAGCTGGGCTAGGAGCTGGTTGGCGGCGCGGCGGGAGGTGACGATGCGTACGTCGGCGTGCCCGGCGTGTTCGGAGATCAGCTCTCGGACCCGGGGGGCCATCTGCTTGCGGTAGCCCCACACATATTTGATGAAGCTCCAGGTGATGCGGTCGTAGACGCCGGTGGTGCCGTGCTGGCCACCCCGGTACTTCCAGCGGCGCTGAGCGATGCCCCACAGGCAGGTGAGCGCGGGCAGGTCGAGGAAGATGACGGTGTCGGCCCGCTTGAGCCGGATGGGCAGCGTCCCGGCGTAGTTCCCGTCGATCACCCAGGTGTCGGCGGCGACGAGTTCCTCTTGGAGGGCGGCGAACTTGTCGGGGTCCAGCTTGTTCCACTGTTCGTCGTAGTAGACGGTGTCCAGGTGGGTGATCGTGGCGCCGATCCGGGCGGCGAGTTGCCTGCCGACGGTGGTTTTGCCTGATCCGCCGCATCCGATGATCGCGATCCGCTGCATGATTCAACGCTACCGATCTGCCGGGACGGGTGGGACGAGGCGCGCTCACCGGTCCGCCCCGGCGGTCAGGATCTGGTTGAGCGTGGTGACCTGGCGGGAGATGCGCATGAGGTCGAGTCGTTGCAGGCATCGCGCCAGCAGCTCGGCCCGGACGGCGGGACGAGCGACGGCCAACTTGCTGATGACCATTACGGCGTCCTGGCCGCTGGAGACGATCAGAGAGGCAGGGATGAGGCGGTGGGCGGACCGGAACTCGGACGGGCACAACGGCAGGCATCCGGCCAGGACGGCCTCGAACAGGCGTTGGGTCATCTGCCCGGAGTGAAGATGCCGGTCGGGGAGCAGCAGGATCGTGGTCAGTGACGTCCCGTACAGCTCGGTGACCTTGCTGAAGGGGACACGGCCGATGAAGCGAACGTGCGGCCAGCGGGTGGTGTCGGTCCATTTCCCAGCGACCAGGTAGCGAGGGTGGGCCAGGGCGGCGGGCACAAAGTAGCGCTCGAAGCAGTCGTCGCGGTCGTACTGGTTGCCGACGTAGGTGAGCGTCCAGCCGCGTTCCCCCGCGGTCAGGACCGCCGGGTCGGCGGTGTCCAGGGCGGTGTCGGCGACGGGGAACAGCAGCGGCACCGCGCCCGGCGACGGGTGCAGCGCCGCCTCGCACACCGTCACGTTCTGCCTGGTCCGCAGCGGGTCGTCGGGGCGGAGTTGCCGGTCCTTGTCCCACACGATCGTGGGCAGCCCCTGGTCGGTGTAGAACTCCAGGAGTTCGGTCTGCCGGTGCAGGTCGCAGGTGTGGCCGATGGTTGTGCAGGGTGTGGTGTTGCGGCCGTCGATCGGCCATCGCCATTCCAGTATGAGGATGTCGATCTCGGGGAACCCGGCCGGTTCCCAGGTGTAGGGCAGGCCGGTGCCGGCTTCGGTGCGGTCTCGGTCGGTCTGCAGGAACACGATCTGGTGTCCTGCCGCGATGAGGGCGTCGATGAGTGTGCGGCGGTGAGAGCGTCCCCCGTCGGGGGTGTCGGTGATCCCGTCGCCGAGGAATCCCCAGAAGCTGTATCCGATCCTCACTCTGGCTCCTGCGTGCGTTTGGTGTACCAGTGGTCGTCCAGCAGCAGGCCGTCCAGCCCGGATTCGGTGAGGCAGTCCAGGGCCATGTCCGCGGTCCCGCAGATCGGCTTGCCCTTGATGTTCAGCGACGTGTTGATCAGGACGGGGATGCCGGTGCGGGCGGCGAACGCGGTCAAGATCGCGGCCAGCAGCGGGTTGCGTTGGGCGTCGACGGTCTGGACCCGGGCCAGGCCGTTGCGGTGGAACACCTCCGGCAGGTCGCAGCGGCCTCGCGGTGTGCCCGCCACGGCGAACGACATGAACGGCGAGGACGCCTCACCGAGTTCGAAGAAGTCCTGCGCGTGGTCGGCCAGGACGACGGGGGCGAACGGCCGGAACGGCTCCCGGAACTTGATGTCGCGGTTGAGCCGATCGATGACGTCGGGCAGCAGCGGAGAGGCCAGGATCGATCTGTTCCCCAGCGCGCGTGGCCCGGCCTCGGCCGGGCCGGCGCAGACCCCGACGATCTTCCCGGCGGCGAGCGCGGCCGCGACTCGCGTCGCGGGCGCGGGCGTCGACACGGCGCTCACCCCGCTGCGAGGACGGGCTGCGCCGCCCGCATGGGGGGTGGGGCCGAGGTAGCAGGCGCCCTGCACCCGGGCGGGGACGGCTTCGCCGCGGTCGGCCAGGACCGCCAAGGCCGCCCCGAGCGCGGTACCCGAGTCTCCGGGAGCGGGCGGTACGAACACCTCCTCGAACACACCGCGCGCGAGGATCTTGCCGATCGCCACACAGTTCATGGCCACGCCGCCGCCGACACACAGCCGCCTAGCCCCGGTGGCGTCGCGGGCGGTCCGGGCGAGCCATGTCATGATCTCCTCGGTACGGCGCTGCAGGGCCGCTGCCAGGTCCATGTGGACCTGGGTGATCTCCTGGCCGGGCTCGCGGGGCGGGCAGGTGGAGGCGATGAACTCTGGCGTGACGCGGCGCCACCGGCTGGAGATGACGCGGAGCGGGAACAGGTGCGGATCAAGAGTGAACCCGCCGGGCGAGAGGGGGATCGCCCGTTGGAACAGGGCGGCGAACCGGTCGGGGTCGCCGAGTGCCGCCAGGGCCATCACCGTGCCTTCCTCGTCGGCTTTGCGCCAGCCCAGATGCTGGGTCACCGCTCCGTAGGCGTAGCCGAGGCTTGCCGGGTCGCCGAATTCCCGCACGATCCGCCAGGACGCAACGCCGCGCCGGTCCCGGTGGGCGCGGGCGATGGTGGTGGTCTGGGTCTCGCCGAGGCTGTCGACGACCAGCACCGCTGCGTCGTCGAACCCAGAGGAGGCGAACGCGGTCAGCCCGTGCGCGCGGTGGTGCAGGACCTGGTGGAGGGTGGCGTGCGGGAAGCGGCCGCGTAGCAACTCCAGGCGGCGTCGTTCGTTGCCCGCCACGGTGAGCATGGAGCGGGCACGCGGAACTGCCCGGCGGGCTGTGGCGGGGTGCAGCAGGTGGGCGAGCGCGGCGGGTGCGGCCTTGCGGTACAGGCGGTGCTGGAAGTGCAGGGCGACGGCCGCGACGTCGCCGGGGCCAAGACCGGCCTCACGCAGCAGCCAGTCGATCCCGCGCTCGGGGTAGGACTTGTCGTGTTTGATGCCCGACAGGCGTTCCTCTTCGACCACGCCGACGAGCTCCCCGTCGGCGACCAGCGCGGCGGACGAGTCGTGGGTGAAGGCGCACAGGCCCAGTACCGGCCCGCTCATGGGTCGGCCTTTGCGGTTGCCTGGCTGGACGGCCGGTTGTACCAGCGGGTCAGCGCGGCCGCCATCACCCCGGGCCCGTTGACTTTGCTGCGTGCGGCGTCGCGGTCACCGCGGCGCCACAGCCGGAAGGAGGCCATCACGTCCGCCAGGTCGTCCCACGCGGCAGCCCCCACCCGCTCGCCGGCGATCACTTGGGCGACGCGGGCGTCGAAGCCTTCCCACGGGGCGGCCAGCGTCCCCATGTGCCCGGTGGCCTGGTCCGCGGTCGCGGCGACCTGCCCGGCCGCCGCTAGCTCCGGGGCGTACAGGTGCAGGGAGTCGACCTGGTGATGCCACCGGCCAACGCGCGCTCCGACCCATCCCGCCATCACCTCCAGCAGGACCGTGGCGGCGAACAGGTCGTAGGGCAGACCTCGCCACACGTCCTGGCTGCGCATCGACGTCACCATATGCAGGGCGCCCTCCCGCAGGTAGAAGCGATGGCCCAGCGTGCAGGGAATGTCGCGCTCGTCCACCAGGTCCCGGGCCGGGTCGAAGACCGTCAGGACGGCACGGCGGGTGTCGGGATCGTTCAGCAGCAGCCGCCGCACCCGGTCGAACTGGTCGATCCCGGCCCAGGCCCGCAGGCGGGGGCCGTAGGCGCCGTGCGGTGGGCCGTCCCCGACGTAGGCGGCCAGGGAACCGTTGAACTCATGAATCCACGCCTCACCGGAACCGGACAGGATCCACAGCGTTTCAGCGACCGCGAACGCCGGGTTGATGACGCGGTGCGGCGGCAGATCGACCAGCCGGGCGCGGGGGTCGGCCAGCCACAGCGACGAGCCGAGCACCTCGCGGGTCGGCAGCCCCCGCGGCGCGGCCACCCGTCCTTCGGAGAGGATCCGCGCGCACGCCTTCGCGCACAACTCGTTCGCCGACCCGTACAGCTGCGCGAACGAGCTGGTGAGCTGTTCGGTTTCGAACATAGGAACCGCCTCTCGGGTTCGAGTGGCCAGGGCATGTCGGGTCATGCCGGGAGAGGTCGTGGCCGGACCGGCTGGGCGTTCAGGTGCGGCCACAGCGACTCCAGCCCCTCGCGCAGCCCGACCGCCGGGGTGAACCCCAGCAGCCGGCGGGCGCGGGACAGGTCGGCGCGGACACCGGCGGCATCGCCTGGCCGGTCCCCGGCGGCCTCCCACACCACCGGGCGGCCGACGATCTGCCCGACCAGGTCACCGACCTGCCGCAGCGACGCAATGTCGGCGCCCGCGATGTTCACCGTCTCGGCGCAGCCCGCCACCAACGGCAGGTCGAGCGCCCGCAACACTCCAGCGACCAGGTCATCGACGTGGGTCCAGGAGTGGGCGACGTCCCCGTCGCCGAAGAGGGGCATCGGGGCCGCGGTGACCGCCGACCGGAACATCCGCGGCACCACCATTTCCGGGTTGCTGCGCGGCCCGAACGCGGTGAAGAACCGCAACGCCACCACGCTCATCCGCGACCCCGGCCGACGGGCAAACGCGGCGGCCAGCCGCTCGGTCGCCAGCTTCATCACCCCGTACGGCGACGTCGGCTCGACCGGTACCTCCTCGCACGCCAGCCCGCCCGTCGGCCCGTAGACATGCGCCGACGACGCCACCACCACCCGCGGCACCCCCGCGGCGTGGCAAGCATCCAGCAGACGGTGCCAGCCGAGCAGCGACGCCGCCTGATCGGCGAACCCCGCACCCCAAGAGGCCCCCACGTCCGTTGGAGCCGCCAAATGCACCACCGCATCCGCCCCGGCCAGCCGGGAAGCAACCCCGCGGTCACCGGCATCGACCGCCAACAGCTCGAAGCCGGGCCTGCCGCGTAGACAGTTGATGATCGAGGCTGTCCGGGGGTCGCCGCCGGGCTCGACGCGGTCGATCCCCAGGACGCTCACGCCCGAGCGGGCAAGCAGTGCCTCGGTGAGATGAGATCCGACGAAACCCTGGACGCCGGTCACCACAACCAGCCGGGCGCCGAGGAGCGAGCAAGACGCCTTGTCACGGACGGAGTGGCTGGTCATGGTATCTGTTCCTCTTTCCTGCCGAGGGCGGGATCTGCGGATGGAGCGTTGAAACGATCTCGGCGCCGGTACCCAATGCGCCCGAGCAAGGATTCGCAGACGCTTCCAGCCGCTCGGTAGCTGCCGTCATGACCACGGCTCCCAAGCCCCATCCAGCCACGGCGCTCATGACCACTCGCGACGGCGTGATGCGTCTGCCACTCGGCGTGCTCTGCTCGACGCTCGTTGCGCTGACGACCGCGCAGGCACTCCAGATCGTCGACCAACTTCGGCGCCCAGGAGACACGGAGCGCAGAGTTGACCAAGGCGGGCTCCTGGTCGGCCTTTGAGGCCCAGGTGTTGTCGCCGTACACGTTCACCAGAACCGTCACCGGCAGTTGCCCTTCGTCCGTTGCCAGTCGGATCTCCTGGAGGACGGCCGTGTCCTGGCCCCAGACCGGGGGTTATAGAAGTTGGCGTCGTCGCACCGAGCCCGGCCTGTCGGGTGAACCACTCGGAGAACAAACGCGTCGATCGCGACCCCATGGGACAGCAGGGCAAGCTTCACCCATGCGGCTCTCGGTTCGGTCATGAGACTGCGTCCTGGGCAGGGGCGAACCCGACGGGAAGCTCGAACTTCGGCTCTCCGAGCGCACGCCAGCACAGCCGGTCCCCGGTGAATGCCCGACGGGCATGGAGCCACCTGGAGTTGTCCAGTAGATAGCCCTGGCCGGCCGCGAGCCGGAGCGAGATTTGATGGCGAAGCGTCACCTCCCACAGATCACGCACATAGGGCTGAACAAGAGGGCTCCAACGGGCAAGGCCATCCAGCCGTAGCCGCACCGATACCCGCCCCTCAGGGTGTGCGCTGAAGACTTGGGCAGCGTGGCCGTCCCCTGCTCCGAAGAACGTCGTGCGGGGATCTGCCAGCGCCAGAGCAGCCTCGCGCCGGTTCGCCATCAATTCGGCGTGCACCGCGCGGGCATCGGTCAACAGGCATTCGCCGCCCTGATCAGCCGGGCGCCCGCACACCAACAGCATCAGACGGGGCGGCGTCGCGAGTCCCGACCGTTCGGTATGCGGCGCGAGTTCCTTGTCGGTGAAGCCCCCGAATCCGGGCCGATCCTGGTGACGGCCGCTGTCTCGGATCGTGGTTAGGCCATCCGGGTCGCTGTCGCGATGTGCGGTGATGTCCATGACCCGGAAGGCGAGAGCGAGAACCGCGTCGCGCGAGGCCATTCCGTCGAGCACGACCAGACCGACGTCCCGCAAGCGCTGCGCGATCACGCTAAGCGCCACAGGGCCGGCGTGGTAAGCGGTGAGCACATCGTCACCGGCCTGCGGGGCTTTGCTCATGGCGCAACTCCTTCGCTGTACTGCTGCGTTCACTGTTGGCCACTGCCCGTTGCGAGGTAAAGCGACAGATTGTCTACTCAGCCATGCGCCCAGGCCCGGGCTGAGAGCAGGGAGCGCGTGCTACTTTTCGAAACGTCCCCTGGCCCATCCGCTAACCGCTGAGGACCACAATGAAGACGCCGCCTGCCTGGCCAGTGTCCGTGAAAGGCGTCGCTGTGGGAGACGGCGGCCGCGTGCTGCTGCTGAAGAACGAGCGCGACGAGTGGGAACTGCCCGGCGGCCGCCTGGAGCCGTCCGATGCCAGCCCCGAGGCCGCGGTAGCGCGAGAGATCCAGGAAGAGACCGGCTGGACCGTCAAGGCAGGCCCGCTTCTGGACGTGTGGATCTATCAGCCGCTGCCCCAGACGCTTCCGGAGCGGCGTGTCGTCATCGTCGCCTACGGGTGCCCCGTCCTGACCCCGGACGTTGAACCAGTGGTGAGCCACGAGCACAAGCAGCTCGGCCTGTTCACCGCCGACGAGGTTCCAGGACTGCATATGCCCAACGGCTACCGGCGCTCCATAGACGCCTGGTTCACACGGATGTGACCGATATGGCAGGCGGCCCGGAACTGGCTCGGTCCTCAGCCCGCCATGCCGTATGGCGCTGGGCCACACCAGAGGCCCAGCGCGTCCTGGCCACGGGCGACCTCGGGAAGATCCTGCGGTACCACCGCGCCATCCACGGCATCAACCAGACTACGCTCGGCCAACTCCTCGGCTACGACAAGACCTACATCTCGATGCTGGAGCTCGGGAAGCGCACCCTGGACGACGTCGGCTCGCGCCGTTCGATCGCTGACCGGCTTCGCCTCCCACCACACGTCCTGGGCGTCACCGATACCGCCGACACCGACCACCGGGCGATGCTCCAGTTCGGAGAGTCGACCGTTCGCCTCGCCGAGATCGCCCGCCAAACCGGCCACGCCTACGAAGCCGTCGCTGAACTCTGGCCACTCGTTGCCCGCCTCGAAGCCCGCCTTGAGAACGGACACACCGAGCGAGATGTCCTTCATCTCCTGGCCCGCGCCCGCGCCGGCCTCGGCGTCGCCCTCGGAAACGTCCTCCCCGAAGAGCGCCTGAGCACCGCCGCCCACTGGACCGCCAAGAGCCTCGACATCGCCTCCTACTTCCAGGACCCCGCATTCTCCGCCGAGGTTCTGCGGATGCACGGCAACGAACTCCGCAAGGCCCGACTACGCGGTGCCGCTGTCAGCCGCCTCCAGCACGCGCTCGCCCTAGCCCCCGGCCCCCAAGCCCGCGTCGCAGTACTGCCTCTACTTGCGAGGGCCGCAGGAACACTCGGTGACGGCCCCCTGTTCGACCACGTGATGCGGGAAGCTGACGCGTTCCTGGACGAGGTGAAGCACACGTCTCTCTTCAATCCGTACGCGCTACACGAAATTCGGCTCAGGGGCCTGGTCGCAACAGGCCGAGCGGACATCGCGATCGGGCTCATCGATCATTCCCCGGCGCCAACCACAACGGTCGCCCCGCAGTGGCACGTTATCGAACGTGTGACCATCGCGAACGTTCAGCTGCTGGCTGGCGACCACAGCGGTGCGCAGAAATACCTGGAGATCGCCATCCGCGAAGCCGCCACACAACGGCTTCCTCACCAGTTGCAGCGGATAATGCGAACCGCAGGAGATCGTCTACCCGAAATATGCGCAGTCGCCAGGCGAGCTTTCAATGAACTCCGTCAAGAGCTGACGGCCTAGATTACGTGATTACCCGGCGCAGGATCCCTCCTCGGGACCGCGGCCTTGCTGACCGTCATCACGAACGAGCTTTACCAGCAACTCGGTGTCACGCAGGTCTGGCAGGACCACCGGAACCTGTCAAACCGGATGAGACGTCAGGCCACGTGGGTGGTTTGTGGCTCGTTGTCGGTCTGGGGTGGTTGGGGTGGCGGGTTGATCCAGACCTTGTCCGGTAGCGGGGGCGGTGAGGGGCACCGGCCTCGGAACCGTTCGGGATGGGCCCGGAAGGCCGCCTGCAGGGTGGCGGTTCTGTGTGTCTGGATTCGGGTGGCGGTGCCGTCATGGACGGTCGCGGGCGTGTGCATCCCGATCCCGGAATGACGATGTTCGTGGTTGTAATAGGCGAAGAACCGGCCGCAGAAGCTGTTGGCGTCCTCGATCGAGCCGAATCGCCCCGGGAATGCCGGACAGTATTTGAGGGTCTTGAACTGTGCTTCGGAGTAGGGGTTGTCGTTGGACACGTGCGGGCGGGAATGGGACTGGTCGATGCCCAGGAGGGCGAGGAGTCCGGTGACGGTGTTGGAGGTCATGGCCGTGCCGCGGTCGGCATGGATCGATCGGGGCGCCACGCCGCCGTTGGCGATGATGGCGTGCTGGATGAACTCCTTGGCCAGGGTGCCGTTCTCGGTGGGCCAGATCTCCCAGTGCACGACTTTGCGGGA
Source organism: Actinomadura sp. 7K507 (assembly GCF_004348425.1). Classification (GTDB taxonomy): domain Bacteria; phylum Actinomycetota; class Actinomycetes; order Streptosporangiales; family Streptosporangiaceae; genus Spirillospora. The sequence goes on along the minus strand of NZ_SMKK01000179.1, from coordinate 10,285 downwards.
GAAGATGTCGATGATGACGTACAGCAGATAATGCACGCCGCGCACGGGGCCTTTCAGTTTCGTGATGTCCCACGACCACACCTGGTCGGGGCCGTCGGCCTGGAGTTCGGGCTTGACGGTCGCCGGACGCACGGCCTGGGCGCGCCGCTCACCGGTCTGGCCGCGCTCGCGCAGCAGCCGGTACATCGTGGCCTGCGAGCACAGGTACATGCCCTCGTCCAGCAGAATCGCCCACACCTGCGCCGGTGACTTGTCGACGAACCGGGCCGAGTCCAGCACCGCCAGCACCCGCTCGCGTTCGGCCGCCGACAGCTCGGCCGGGTGATGGAACGGGCGGCGCGGCCCGAGCCGGGGCGGGCGGGGATTGCGGTGCCGGTGCAGAGTCGAGCGGGATCTGCCGAGGATGCGGCATGCCCGGGCGGTGCCGAGCAGTTCCTCCATGCCGGGCAGGTGGTCGTCGATGACCTGGTTCAGTTCTCGTCGGAGTCCGCGCTGCTTGAGATGTCCTGCAGCAGCGCGAATGCTTTTCCCGCGATGTCCAACGCGGTTTGGGTCTTGTCGAGTTCACCCGCGAGTTTGGCGTTGCCGGCTTCGAGTTTGGCGGCTTCGGCCTTGAGTTTCTTGTTCTCGGCCTTCAGACGGGCCAGTTCCTCGGCCTCGGGGCTGCGTGCCGGCTTTCCCGACGTGGCTGCCAGGGTGCCTTCATCGCGCTGTTTGCGCCAGTGCTCGAGGTGGGAGTGGTAGAGCTTTTCGGCACGCAGCAGGGCGCCGCGTTCGGGGCTGCCCTCGGGCAGCGCGTCGTAGGCGGCCAGGATCCGGGCCTTGTAGGCCTTGGTGAACGTCCGGCGCTTGGGCCGGGCGGGCCGGCCCGGCTGCTGGTCGCCGTGTTCGTCGGTCACCCGACCATCCTGCCGCGTCGTCACGGCGGCCTGGTCGGCGAGAGTCATCGTCACTGCGCTGTTCGTCCTGTCTCGCCCTGCTTGGTATCAGAAGGACTCGCTCGTCCCTTGTGTCACAGCAGTCTGACAGAGAGGGGAACGCTGCAGCCGACAGCTCGCGGCCCACACCACGTGTGTCGATCAATGTGTGGTCGATGTCCCACAGGACCAGCCGTGTCATGGCGCCTCCTCAACTGCCCATCTGTCACTGGGCCCATAACGTGTCACGCGAACGTGTGCGGACCGTGGGCGTCGACGGGCACGGTCGGTTCCAGCGCCGACAAGGCCCTGGCCGAGGCGTTTTTCGCCAGCCTCAAACGCGAGATCCTTCCCGCCGGCGGCTGGCCCACCATCACCCAGGGCCCGTCTGGCGGTCTTTGGGGCGGAAGTCCCGTTGGCCATGCTTACGCTATGCGTGTGATCCAGTGTGTGGTGTTCGATGTGGGCGAGACCCTGGTGGACGACACTCGCGAGTGGCAGGGCTGGGCGGACTGGTTGGGGGTTTCGCCGCACACAATGTCGGCGCTCGTGGGCGCGGTGACGGCACAGGGACGGGACAACGCTGATGCGTTGAGGCTGGTCCGACCCGGGCTGGATGTCGGCGAGGAACATCGGGCACGCGTTGCGGCAGGGCATGCCCCAGAGTTGATTGATACCGATTTCTATCCGGACGTTCATTCGGCATTGGAGGAGCACCGGCGGCTTGGATTCTGGGTTGGCGTTGCGGGAAACCAGACGGCGCGGGTAGGGGCGCGACTGCGTGAACTTGGCCTTCCGGCGGATAAAATCGCGACATCGGAGGAGTGGGGGGTAGCCAAGCCGGATCCAGGTTTCTTCGCGCGGCTAGTGGAGTGGGCTCCGGGGGAACTGGAGGAGATCGTGTACGTGGGCGACCACCCCGCCAACGATGTCGTGCCGGCACGGGCGGCCGGGCTGCGAACGGCCTTGGTGCGGCGGGGCCCATGGGGATACCTGTGGGCAGACGACTACCGAGGCGTCGCGGACTGGGTTGTGGACGATCTGACTGAACTTCCGCAGTTGTTGATTTCTTCCTGAAGGCCGCACTTCTTGGACGAATTCGCGTTACCGTGCCGACAGGATGGACCGTCGGAGACCGCACGTGATGTCGGAAAACTCGATCGGCGACCGTATCGCCGCCCACCGAACGGCGCGGCGACTTACCCAGCGCCAACTGGCCTCGTCGGCACACGTGTCGTTGAGCCTGCTGCGGAAAGTCGAGCAGGGCGATCGGCCGGTGACCGATCGGACGCTGGCCGCGCTCGCTGAGGCACTTGAGACGGAGCCGGACGTTCTGGTGGGCCAGCGGCGCCCGACCGACAGCCGGGTGCATACGGCGCTGCCGAATCTCCGAACGGCGATCGACGCCTATGACCTTCCCGAGGATGGTCCGGTTCGGCCGCTGGCGGAGTTGGAGCGCGCGACCGGCGCAGCAACTCGGAGGCGGTTATCGTCGCAGTACACGCGACTGGCGGAGTCGTTGCCCGACCTGTTGGGAGAACTGACGCGCTATAGGCACAGCGAGGACGTTGAGCACCAGGCCCGTGCGGCGCGGCTTCTCGTCTCGGCGTACCGGGCAGCTGACGCCGTTGCCTACAAGTACGGATACTACGATCTGTCTGCGCGGTTGGTGGAGCTGATGCGGGCATCCGCCGAGGTGGTAGAGGATCCGGCGTTGCTCGCAACGGCCGCCTACGTGCGGACTGAGGTGTTCTTCGCCAGTCATAACCTCACGCCAGGGCTCCGGCTGCTGGAGAGAGCGCTCGATAACGCCCCGCCGCCGAACTCCCCTGGCCTGCGGGCGGCAGTCGGCGCGTTGCATATGCGAGCTGCGGTGGTCGCCGCCAGGCTGACCGAGGACATCGTCACGGCGGATGAGCATTTCGAGCACGCTCGGCGGCTCGCGGAGTCGGTCCCCGAGGGCGTTTACAACGGGACCGCGTTCGGCCCGGTCTCGCTGCATGTGCACGAGGTCGCGCTTGCAGTGGAGCGTGGTGACGCGGCGCGGGCCGCGCAGGTCACGAGACGCGGGGCGGAGCTGTCGGTGCCTTTGGAAAGGGTCCCAGAGGAGCGGCGGTCCCACTACTACATCGATGTGGCGCGGGCTCAGTTGTGGCTGGGAAGGCGGGAAGAGGCATTCCGTGCATTGCAGGCGGCCAGACGGATCGCTCCTCAGCACACCCGTGAGCATCCCTTTGTCCGGGATGTGCTGGTGAGGCTACTACGCCTGCATGCTTCGCCGCCGCATGCGTTGGTGGCGTTCGCGGAGTGGGCGCGCGCGATCTAACCAGTTCCAGGCGGGTGCCACTAGATGTGGCAATCACGCCTGATGCGGGTGGCGACCATCGTCGGTATGTCCGCATCGACACTCCGGCACGTGGACGCCGTCGAGTCCGAGTTGGAAGACGCCACTCCGTCGTGGCGGATTCGGCTTACGGATCTGCACCTTCGGCGGGCACGCAGGGCTCGCAACGGTGCCACACGCCGCTCCTCCCCCATCCCGCGAGGGCGACTGCGGGCAGGCCTGCTTCACCGTCAACGCTCGGCGCAGGGCGGCATAGCAAGTCCTCTCATTTCTTTCTCCCAGGTCCCCGCCTGCTCAGAGGTTCTGTCATGACCCTTGCGAATACATCAACCCCGGCGGTCGCCAAGGCCGCGCTGAAGGAAGACTTCCCTGACTGGCGGATCATCGTGTCCGACAAGGGCCGCTGGTGGGGGCAGCTTTGGCCGTTGCCACGTGACCAGTTCAACCGCGTGAACTTGGTCGACGCCGACACCGCTGAGGGCCTTCGCGCCGAGCTCGACCGGGCCGTTGCAGGGAGCGCGCGGTGACCGGCCAGGAGCTGACCCCGGGCAGGGCGCTTGATTTCACTCAGGCCAGCCCAGCCAGGACCTACAACGCGCTGCTGAAGGGCCGGACGGCGTACGCCTCGGATCGGGAGGCCGCCGACAAGGTGATCGCGATGGCGCCCGATGCCGGGCAGGTCGCGCGGGAGAACTTCCAGTTCGCCGGCCGTGCCGCCGCGTGGGCGGTGGCCGAGTTCGGGATTGGGCAGGTTGCCGATATCGGGGTCGGCGTCCTGGACGCCGACATCGGGCTGCCCAGCGTGGAGGAGTGCGTTCTGCGGGTGGCCCTTGATGCTCGGGTCGTTGCTTTCGACAACGATCCAGTGGTTCTGGCGCATGCCCGTAGCGGCCGCAGCTATGGGCGCGTGCTCCACGGCGACGTCACCGATCTGGACACCGTCTTCGGCAACCTCGAGCTGGGCGAGGCTCTGGACCGGTCGGCCCCGACGGTCGTGGTGTTGGCCGCAGTGCTCCATTTCGTCGCTGACCCGGCTGCGGTGATGGCTGAGCTTGGGCGGCGGCTGGCGCCCGGCAGTGTGGTGGTGCTTTCCCACGCGACCACCACGGACACCGAGACGCGCCGTGTCGACGGCATGACCAAGGCCTACGACAAGGCCACCAGCCGGATTCGTTTCCGGTCTGAAGAGGAGATTCTGGGGCTGGTCGACGGCTGGGACATGGTCGCTCCTCCCGGGCTGTGCGACGTGGCCGAATGGGGGCTGCCCGAACCGCACGACGGCCAGGTGGGTGAGCACGTCCGGGTCGTCGGCCTGGTCGCCGTCCGCCCTGGCCGCAACGATCGGGGACGTGAGCGATGACGGCGCGCGCCGTCGAGCGGCTGGCGTTCGGTGACCTGACCGGGCCGAGTCTTCGGGAGCCGTCCACCGCGGTTCCGTGGTGGCCGAGGGTGTGGCATCACCTTGTCGGCGGTAGGGATGCCTTCCAGGCTGATCGGGAGTTTGCTGCTGATCTGGAACGGCAGATCCCGGGTATAGCGCGGATCGCTCAGATGCGGCGGCGGGCTCGCCACCGTCTGGTCGAGTGCCTGGCCGGCGCCGGAGGGATCGAGCAGTTGCTGGTGCTGGGTGCGGAGCCGCCGCTGACGTTGCCGCCGCTCGGCGAGGTCCACAGCGTCGCGCGGCGGATCAATCCCTCGGCCAGGACTGTCTACGTCACCGGCGATCCTGTTACGGCGGTGCATGTCCAGGCGCTGATGTGCATTGACCGAAGTTGCGGATGCGTTGAGGCCGCCGTCGACGATCCCGTCGCGGCGCTGTCGGGGGCCTCGAAGCTTCTGGATCTGTCTCGTCCGGTCGCGGTGGTGATGGCTGGCGCGCTGGAACCGCTCGACGACCACGAGGTCGAGGCGTGGCTGCACGTGGTGGGGACTGTTTTGGCCTCGGGCAGTCGGCTGGGCATCTCGCATCTGACCGGCACCAGCGTCCTGAGTGTGACGCTGGCGCAGATCTGCGGAATGCATCAGGCGCTGCTGCCGCATCTGCGGGGGCCGGCAGACGTCGCCGCCTTGCTGCGCGCGGGTTCGAGCGAAGAACCGCGGGCCTTCGCCGAGCCTTTCCCTGGGGTGGGCCCGGATCCTGCCGCGGGAGGTGGGGACGGCTCGGACGGGCTGGCCGTGTGGTGCGGCACCGCCCAGATCGGAGGGGGCCCGCATGACCGGTCGATCTGTGGTGCGGCCTCGGGCGACTCGTTGGGCGGCCAACCTACAGGGCCCGATATGACCTCCGGAGCGCTGCGATGACCACCGCACACTCCCCCGCCCCGTCCGTCGATCTCCAGGCGCGTCATCCAGGTCATCCCGCAGGTGGTCGCCCTGACTCGCGTGACCAGCCCAGCCGGAGTTGCCGAGATCGCCTCCGCCGCTGAGGTGCGGCGCACTGTGACAGCCAGCCCTGGCAAGCCCCTTTCCGTTCCGTCAAGGTGATCATGACTGCTACCGCCCGTTCCTCGACGTCCCCGCCGCCGTCGGCGCAACCTCCGGCGGACCACCAGCGCCCGGCGTGCCCGCCGTGGGCTGGTCAGCTGCCCGAGCGCCGGTGGTTGTGGTGGGCGGGCGGCGTGCCCGCCTGCGTGTTGTTGCTTCACGCCGTTGCCGCGCCCGCGGTGTACCCGGACGCGGGCGCGTTGGGTCTGTTGGCCGTGTTCGCGGCCCCGTGCTCGGCGGTGCTCGTGCTGGTGGTTTTTGCGCTGCTGTGGCTGCGCGACCGCGATATCCGGGCCTTGCTGGGCAGGAAGGACCAGGGGCTGGTGTCGGCCCGCGAGCGGGCGAATGCGCTGGAGAGCGAACGTGTGCGCGCCCAGCACGGTGAACGTTTGGCCGCGGAGGCGGCCCGGCGGTCTGAGCGGCAGATGGTGGAGCAGGCGGTCCTGCACGCCTCCAGCGCGGAGGCCGTCCGGCAGGCGCTGGTGTTCCTGGTGGAGCGGCAGTTGCCCGCCGTGGTCGAAGGGACACCGGCACCACCGCTTGTCCTGTCCGAGGACGTGGCCGACCGGGCGACCGCGGAACTGGTCGAGGAGACCGTGGCCGACGTGCTCAGGCTGGTGGGGCGGGAGGCGGGCCGGCGGGAGACGATGCGGCTGGTGGTGGTGGCGCTGGCCCGGCGGCTGCAGGCATCGGCTCTGGAGATCTACGGCGAGGCGATCCAGATGCCGCCGCACGTTCAGCAGGATCCGGGCCTGCTGAAGGCCAATCTGCATGTGCAGCACGCGGCGATGCAGCAGGCCCGGCGGGCCCAAAGCGTGGTGACGCTAGCCGGGGAGTGGCCCGGCCAGCAGTGGCAGGACGATGTGCCGCTGGTGGACGTGGTCCGCTCGGCCGCGGGCCGGATCACCAGTTATCAGCGGGTCCAGGTCACCGGGAACCGGGAGATCGCGATCACTGCCGCGGTGGTCGAGCCGGTGATCCACACGATGGCCGAGCTGCTGGCCAACGCCGCCCAATCCTCCCCGGCGACCACCGCGGTGCAGGTTCAGGTCCGTGAGGTGCAGCGCGGCGCGGTGATCGAGGTCGACGACGCCGGGCTGGGGCTGCGCGACCACGAACTGAGCGCGTACCGCGAGATCGCCAGCGGGCACCGCCTGGTGGCGCTGGAGGAGATGGGCGCGGTCCCCCAGACGGGGCTGGCGGTGGTGGGCCAGTACGCGCGGCGGCACGGCCTGGGAGTGGATCTGGCCGAATCGCCCTATGGCGGAATCCGTGCCGTGGTGTTGATCCCGGGGGAACTGCTGACCACCGTGCCCCTGCCCGCCTACCCCGATCAGCACGCCCCAGCACCCGAATCCACCGTCCCCGAGCCTCCACCGCCGGGGCCGGCGGCGGCAGAGGGCGGCCGGCGGGAAAGCAAGGAACTGTCGGCCGGCGCCCCCGGGCCTGCCGATCCGGACCCTACGCAGACGGTTGACGGGCTCCCTCAGCGTCGCCACCGGCGCGGCGCCGGCGCCCCGGTAGCGCCGCCCTCACCTGCTGGTCCTTCTGCTGAACGAGAACGCACCCCGGCTGAGGAAGCCGCATGGACCGCCGCCTACATGACCGGGACGCCGACCCGGCCCGACACCCCCGAGCCGGGGCCGACCCCCGGTTCCGACCTCAAGGATGATCATGTCTGACCAGACCTGGATGCTGGCCGAAGTCCTGAAAGTTCCCGGCGTGATCCATGCGCTGGTGGCCACCGCTGATGGCCTGGTCAAACAGCGTTCGGAGAATCTGCGAGACGACACTGCCGAACGGCTGGCCGCCGCGTGCTCCGGCCTCAACAGCGTGGCCCAGAGCGTGGCCAAGGAACACGCTGGCGACCGGCCGATGCGGCGGGTCGTGCTGGAGCTGGACGGCGCGGTGCTGTTCGTCCGCGGGGCCGGGGACGGCTCACACCTGGCCGTCCTGACCGACCCCAGAGTCGACCCCGGCCTCATCGCCCAGCAAATGAGTTCCCAGGTCCAAAAGATCGGCGAAAGCAACCTGGCCACTCCCGCCCGCAGCCCAGCCCGCGGCGCGGTACCTGGTGCCGGGCCCACCGGGGGGATCAGCCCGTGAACAGCCCCTCAGACCGTGACCCGGCCCGTGACCGGCCGCCAGACCCATCGGCGAGTGAGGAACCGGGCGTGGAGCCGGGCGTGGAGCCGGACCCGGTGGTTCCGGTGTACGTCATCACCCATGGCCGGGCCGCGCCGACCCGTAACACGCTGCAGCCCGAGACGCTCCTGCTGGCCGCCGATCCGGGCGCGGACGGCCACCCCGACGGAGGCCGTTCCTCGCTGCGGGGGCCGGACCGGGCGCTGCCGGTCACCGCGACGCGCGAGCAGGTCGCGTTGCTGCGGCTGTGCCAGGTGCAGTTGTCGGTCGCCGAGGTCGCGGCGTATCTGCGGCTGCCGGTCAGTGCCGTGACGGTGGTCGCCGCCGACCTGATCGACGGCGGTCACCTCATCTTCCGGGCCCCAGCGTCCCGGACCGATCTTGAGATCTTGAAGGAGGTGCTCGATGGTCTCCGCAACCTCGTCTGACCCCGTCGACAGCGCTGCGGCGGGCCTGGTGGGCTCGGCTCCCGCTGCGGTCCCGTCCTCGGTCCGGCATTCGGTGAAGATTCTGGTGGTCGGCGGGTTCGGGGTCGGCAAGACGACACTGATCGGGTCGGTCAGCGAGATCGCCCCGCTGCGGACCGAGGAACCCATGACCACCGCCAGCGTCGGCGTGGACGACTTGGAACGGCTGGAGAACAAGACCGCGACCACGGTCGCCATGGACTTCGGGCGCATCACCCTGTCGGACCAACTGGTGCTCTACTTGTTCGGCACCCCCGGCCAGCAGCGATTCTGGCCGCTCTGGCAGGGCCTGGCCACCGGCGCGCTAGGCGCCCTGGTCCTGGTCGACACCCGCCGCCTGGCCGCGTCGTTCTCTGCGATCGACCAGCTGGAACAGCACCACCCGGACCTGCCGTTGGCCGTCGCGGCCAACCAGTTCCCCGACAGCCCCACCGTCGACCACGACCAGCTACGCCAAGCGCTGGACCTGCAACCCGGCACCCCGCTGACCGAATGCGACGCCCGCCAGCGCGGCTCGGCCGCCGGCTCGCTGATCAGCCTGGTCGACCACATCTACCGCCCTGTCCCCACCGCCCCTTCTCCTCGGTAACCCCTCCGCTTCCGCACTCCCGGCTGCGGCTGCCGCCGTGGCCCCGAGTTTTCGTTCGTGTCCCCGCTGCGACTGTCTCTAGGTGCTGCTGATGACGTCCCTTCCGCCTGAACCCCCGCCGCACCCGGCGCCGCCACCGCCGGGTCGGGCGCGCGCTGGTGAACGGCTTGCGGACATGACCGGGCTGACGCCGCTGTCGGCCACCACCGCCTGCCCCGACCCCCAGCACGTGTACGGCCGGCTGGGTGCCGAGTTCGGGCCGGTCGCCCCGGTCCAGCTCGCTCCCGCCGACCCGGACGGGGCCGTCCGGCCGCTCAACGCCTGGCTGGTCATGGGCTATGAGCAGATGCTGGAGGTGACCCGGCGGGAACGGCTGTACTCCCGCAACCCGGTCAACTGGGGCGACCTGGCCAACGGCCTGGTGGCGCCCGACTCGCCGCTGCTGCCGATGATGGGGCCCCGCGACAACGGCTACTTCCGCGACGGGCGCGAGCACCGCCGCCTGATCGCCCCGGTCCTGGACGCCATCGCCGGCATCGACCAGAACGCCATGTTCAAAGCGGTCCGGGCCCGCTGCGAACAACTCATCAACTCCTTCGCCGACGACGGTCACGCCGACCTGATGTCCGGGTACGCCGCCCCGATCCCGATGCTGGCCGTCACCGACCTGTTCGGGCTCGGTGACCGCGACACCGCCGCGCTGCAGCGGGCGATGACCGCGCTGGTGGGCTCCGGCGAAGACGCCCAAGAGGGCAACCGGGCCCTGAACCACGTCCTCACCGGCGCCATCAACGCCCGCCGAGCCACCCCCACCGACGACCTGACCTCAGCGTTCATCGGTAACCCGAACCTGGCCGACGACTATGAGATCCAGCAGAGCATGGTGATGATGATGGTCGCCGGCTGGGAGACCACCACCAACTGGATCACCCAGACGCTGCGGCTGATGCTCACCGACCCCCGCTTCGCCGGCCAACTGCGCCGCGGCCGCCTCGGCGTCGAGGACGCCCTGGACGAGATGCTGTGGGCCAGTCCCCCGATGGCCAACATGCCCGCCCGCTTCGCCCTGGCCGACCACGACCTGGGCGGCCACCCCATCACCCGCGGCGACGCACTCATCCTCGGGCTCGCGGCCGCCAACAACGGCCCCCACGCCCGCACCGGAGACCCGCACCTGGACACCGGCAACCGCGCCCACCTGGCATTTTCCGCCGGAGTGCACGCCTGCCCCGCCAAAGTCCCCGCCCGGCTCATCGCCCACACCGCCGTCGACACCGCCCTGCGGCTCCTGCCCGCCATGCGCCTAGCGGTCCCCGCCGACCAGATCCAGCTAGAACCC
>NZ_SMKK01000178.1 GCF_004348425.1 Actinomadura sp. 7K507 | reverse complement strand
CCCCAGGGCAGAAAAGAGAGCGACATGATGAAAAGCCAGATACAGAAGGTCGGCTTGACAGTAGATGATGTCGCCGCCATATGGCGCATTCCCAAAGGAACCATCTACCGTTACGCGCACGAGTCACAATGGCGGCGTTACACGCTCAACCGCCGTGTCTATTACCATCCCGACGACGTGATGGCCACCCTCGACCCTCCGGCTCCAGGGTCGTAGCGGAACGCGCCAAAGGCTCCTGGTAGCGCGTTCCGCCTGCGCTCGGCCACGCGTCTACCAGGGGCCTCGCCGCGTCAGCGGGCGTCCGTGACGATCTGCGGTCTACCGGCGGTCGCCTGGTCATCGGCGGGCATCTCCTCGGCCAGCCGCATGGCCTCGTCGATCAGCGTCTCGACGATCTTGGACTCGGGGACGGTGGCGACGACCTCGCCCTTGACGAAGATCTGTCCCTTGCCGTTGCCGGACGCGACGCCGAGATCGGCTTCGCGGGCCTCACCCGGGCCGTTGACGACGCAGCCCATCACCGCGACCCGCAGCGGCACCTCAAGCCCGTCCAGTCCCGCGGTCACCTCGTCCGCGAGCCTGTAGACGTCCACCTGCGCGCGGCCGCAGGACGGGCACGACACGATCTCCAGACCGCGCCGGCGCAACCCGAGCGACTCCAGGATCGCGATCCCGACCTTGACCTCCTCGGGCGGCGGCGCCGACAGCGACACCCGGATCGTGTCCCCGATGCCCTCCGCCAGCAACGCGCCGAACGCCACCGCCGACTTCACCGTGCCCTGGAACTGCGGCCCCGCCTCGGTCACCCCGAGATGCAGCGGGTAGTCGCACGCGGCGGCCAGCTTCCGGTACGCCGCGATCATCACCACCGGGTCGTGGTGCTTGACCGAGATCTTCACGTCCCGGAATCCGTGCTCCTCGAACAGCGAGCACTCCCACAGCGCCGACTCCACCAGCGCGTCCGCGGTCGCGCTGCCGTGCTTGGCCAGCAGCCGCTTGTCGAGCGAGCCCGCGTTCACCCCGATGCGGATCGGTACCCGCGCCTCGTCCGCGGCCTTCGCGATCCGCGCCACCTGGTCGTCGAACGCCCTGATGTTCCCGGGGTTCACCCGCACGGCGGCGCATCCGGCGTCGATCGCCGCGAACACGTACCGCGGCTGGAAGTGGATGTCGGCCACCACCGGAATCTGCGACTTGCGCGCGATCTGCGGCAGCGCGTCGGCATCGTCGGCCGAGGGCACCGCCACCCGCACGATCTGGCATCCGGCCGCGGTGAGTTCCGCGATCTGCTGCAACGTCGCGTTCACGTCCGCGGTCACCGTCGTGGTCATCGACTGGACGCTCACCGGCGCCGTGCCGCCCACCGGCACGGCCCTCCCGTCCTGACCCAGCGTCAGCTGCCTGCTCACCCGCCGCCGGCCGAGCGCCGGGGGCACCTGGGGCACACCGAGATCCACCATTCGCGATCATCCCTTCAGTTCGTGCCGCCCGGAGGCCGGCGGTCACCGCGTGGTCGTTTCCACTCGGGCCGCGGCGGCGGTGCCCAGGTCGGCGCGGTAGCGCCGGACGGCCTCGGCGATCCGGTCGCCGGACAGGCCGGCGTCGTCCAGCAGGTCCTGCCTGTCACCGTGTTCGAGGAAGGCGCGGGGAAGGCCGAGGTTGCGGACCGGGGTCCGCACGCCGGCGTCGGCGCAGGCCTGGGCGAGCCGCGCTCCCGCCCCGCCGGTACGGCCGCCGTCCTCGACGGTGACGACGAGGGCGTGCCGGGCGGCGAGGCCGGGGAGCGCGGGATTGACCGGGATCACCCAGCGGGGATCGACGACGGTGACCCCGGTGCCCTGCTCTTCGAGGATTCCGGCGGCCTGGAGGCACGCCCCGGCGAGCGGCCCGGCGGCGACGATGAGGACGTCGAGCGGGCGGCCGCGGCTGCGGCGCAGGATGTCCATGCCGTCGACGCTGGCGACGGCGTCGATGTCCGGCCCGGCGGTGGCCTTGGGGAAGCGCAGGACGGTCGGGCCGTCGGTGACGTCGACGGCCTCGCGGAGGAGTTCGCGGAGGCGGGTGGCGTCGCGGGGCGCGGCGCCCCGCAGGCCGGGGACCACACCGAGGATGGACAGGTCCCACACGCCGTGGTGGCTGGGCCCGTCCGGCCCCGTGATCCCGGCCCGGTCCAGCACGAACGTGACCGGCAGGCGGTGCAGGGCGACGTCCATGACGACCTGGTCGAAGGCGCGGTTGAGGAACGTGGAGTAGACCGCGACGACGGGGTGCATGCCGCCGAGCGCGAGTCCGGCGGCCGAACAGGCGGCGTGCTGTTCGGCGATGCCGACGTCGTACGCCCGGTCGGGGAACCGTTCCGCGAAGGCCGCCAGCCCGGTGGGGCCGGGCATGGCGGCGGTGATGGCGACGACGTCGTCGCGTTCCGCGCCGACCGCGCACATCTCCTCGGCGAACACCTTGGTCCAGGACATGCCGGACGGCTTCGCGGCCTTGCCGGTGGCCGGGTCGATCTTGCCGATGGCGTGCATGTGCTCGGCTTCGTCGTCCTCGGCGGGCGGGTATCCGTGCCCTTTCCTGCTGGTGACGTGCACGACGACGGGGCGGCGCAGGTCGCGGGCCGCCTGGAGGGCCCGCTCGCAGGCGGAGACGTCGTGGCCGTCGACGGGGCCGAGGTAGGCGAAGCCGAGGTGGGTGAACAGGTTGTCGCCGGCCGCGCTGCCGTCGCGGGTGTAATGCTCCGGCCACGAACCGGGCGAGGTTCTCAGCGCGTGCAGGTGGCGGCCGAGGCCGCCGACGGTCGGGGCGTACGAGCGGCCGTTGTCGTTGAGGACGACGATCACCGGCCGGTCCGGGGCGCCGACCAGGTTGTTGAGCCCCTCCCAGGCCAGCCCGCCGGTGAGCGCGCCGTCGCCGATCACCGCGACCACGGACCGGTCGGCGAGGCCGCGCCGCTGGTTGGCCTTGGCCAGGCCGTCGGCGTAGGCGAGGGCGGTGGATGCGTGGGAGTTCTCCACCACGTCGTGCACCGATTCGGCCTGCGACGGATAGCCGGAGAGACCGCCCCGCCGGCGGAGTCCTTCGAAGCCCTCCGGCCGGCCGGTGAGCAGCTTGTGCACGTACGCCTGGTGTCCGGTGTCGAAGATGATCCTGTCGCGGGGCGAGGTGAAGACCCGGTGCATCGCGACCGTCAGTTCCACGACGCCCAGGTTGGGCCCCAGATGCCCGCCGGTACGGGACACCGTCCGCACCAGGAACTCGCGGATCTCCCCCGCCAGCGCGGGCAGGTCGGTCTCGGGCAGTTCGCGCAGGTCGGCCGGGCCACGGATGCTCTCCAGCAGGGCCATTGGTGTCCTTTCGTCAGTACTGGTCCGGCGGCGCCGCCGGAATCTGCAGTTCGCGAGGCAGGGCGAAATGCATGTGCTCCGTGACCGGCTCGATCTCCGTCACCTCGTCGTAGCCGCGTTCGGCGAGCCAGCCCACGACGCCTTGGACGAGTTCGTCGGGGACGGAGGCGCCGCTCGTCAGCCCGACGGTCGCCACGCCGTCGAGCCAGGACTCGTCGATGTTGTCGGAGTGGTCCACGAGGTGGGCGGCTGCACCGCGCTCCCGGGCGACCTCGACCAGACGGACGGAGTTGGAGGAGTTCGCCGAGCCGACGACGATGACGAGTTCCGAGTCGGCGGCGATCTCCTTCACGGCGACCTGGCGGTTCTGGGTGGCGTAGCAGATGTCGTCCGACGGCGGATCCAGCAGGTTGGGGAACCGCCGGCGCAGGGCCGCCACCGTGGCGAGGACCTCGTCCACCGAGAGTGTGGTCTGCGACAGCCACGCGACGCGGTCGGGGTCACGGACCCGCACGTTGGCGACGTCGTCCGGGCCGTCGACCAGATGGATGTGCTCCGGCGCCTCGCCCATGGTGCCGACGACCTCTTCGTGGCTTTCGTGCCCGATCAGGAGGATGTCGTAGTCGTCGGCGGCGAAGCGGACGGCCTCCCGGTGGACCTTGGTGACCAGCGGGCACGTGGCGTCGATCGTCTGCAGGTTCAGGGTCTCGGCCTCCACGCGCACGGCCGGGGCCACGCCGTGGGCGGAGAAGACGACGACGGCTCCCTCCGGCACTTCGTCGGTCTCCTCGACGAAGACGGCGCCCCGCTCTTCGAGGGTCTTCACGGTGTGGACGTTGTGGACGATCTGCTTGCGCACGTAGACGGGGGGACCGTACCTCTCCAGGCAGATCTCGACGGTCCGCACGGCCCGCTCCACGCCGGCGCAGGAGCTGCGCGGCTTCGCCAGCAGGACTCGACGTCTGGAAACCGACATGATTCCTCGACTACTCGCTGGTTTCGGACACGCTCGTGTGCATGTGCCGGACGAGCCTCGGCCGCCACTGGTAGTACGAATTGATCTTGCTGTACTCCCCGTCGGCCGGCGACGTGGCGAAATACACCACCCGGGGGTCGTCGGCGCCGTACGGGACCGTCTTCAGGAAGTGCTCGATCTCCGGCTCCACCCGCTCCAGCAGCGCCGCCGGGTCCCGGGTGATCGCGGAATAGCAGAAACGCTGGATCTTCGGTGAGTCCCAGCTGAGGGTGGCGTAGAACCCGAAGGACTGTTCGGCGAACTTCAGCAGCTGGTCGCTGGGGTCCGGCATCTCCATGTCGCGGAGCATCGATCGGACGGCCTCCGGCTTCAGGCACTCGTCCACCTCGCCGAAATAGACGTTCATCGTCCGGTGCCCGTAGTCGATCCCGATCAGGGTCACGTTCTCCGCCAGGCCGTAGCGGGCGAAGAAGCCGGCGTTCTCGGCCAGGCCACGCGGCATGGACGGAACGTCGGCGAGTTCCGGCAGCCTCTGCATGTCGTCCCCGGGGAAGCACGACCATGCCTTCTGGAAGCCCTTGACGACGCCGAAGTCGATTCCGTAGCCGTCGACGGGAAACCGTTCCTCGATGTCCGAGAGCAGGGCGCCGACGGGGTGGTCGGTCTCCGGCACGAGGCCCTTCGACAGGACGAGGGCGTATGGATCGACGTCCGGGGGAAGCATCATCAGGTGGCAGTTGAGCTCACCGGCGTGGCGCTCGTCGGTCGCCGCCCGGAAGAGGATCGCGGCCTGCGGCAGGGCGTCCTCGAACGCGGTCACTATGGGCCAGACCACGTCGCGGTTGCAGGTCACATCCAGCAGTCCGGCTGATTTCTCGATCGCCGAATACAGTTCTTCGGCGGCTTTCCTGGACATGCGTCCTCCAAGTCATGGCTGTTGAATCGGGCGGCGTCAGAACCGGGCCGTGTCAGGACCGGCCGTGTCAGAACCGCGGCCTATGCGTCCAGATGGCGCTGGATCGTGGGGGCGATGGTCTCGACGAGATCGTCCACCGACGCCGACGCGATCGGCTCCATCTCCATCACGTACCGCGCCATGATCACGCCCACCACCTGGACCACCACCGCGTTGAGGTGGAGCGGCGGCGCGTCGACCACCTCCCCCACCCGTTCGACCAGCATGGAGGAGAAGTGGTCGCGCAGATGCTCCGCACCCGCGTCGCTGGTGGCCGCGGACCGGACCTTTTCGAGGAGCTGCGGCCTCAGCCGGGGATTCTCCCAGGCCGTCAGCGACATCCGGAAAAGGCGTTCGCCGAGTCGGTCACGCGGTCCGGCGAGGGCCTCGGCGAAGATCGTGTTCGCGTATGCGGCGAGGTCCTGCGGACCCGCGCTCTCGACATCGGTGGCTTCGGACATATGCCCTCCCGGGATGATCAGTCCTTGACGGTGCCCTTGATGTACTGCTGCGCCCGCTCGTAGGCCAGGTCGCCGAACTGCGCGCCGAACTCGAGGGACCTCTCGACCGTCTGCCTGAAGTGCACCCCGGCCCACACCCGGCTCATCGCGCAGTCCCGGGTGAACTCGGTCCAGGTGCGATAGTGCAGCTGGATGTCCTTGGCGGGGACGAGCCCCGGCTCCGTCTGCGACGAGCCCTTGGGGACGGGGTGCGTCCACTCCAGGACGTCGTCCCCGAGGAAGCGCCGCGCCGCCTGCGCTTCGGCGCCGCAGAGCGTCGTGGACCCGGACGGGTACTCGGGGTGGTCTCCGACGGGAATGAAGCTGGTCCACTCGTCGGCGGGGATGTCGTCGACCGTCCCCTTGCCGACGCCGCCCCAGGCGGTCACCCGGCGCCCCCTGTACACGTGCCGGACCGCGCTGAACGGCCGGACGGTGTCGTACTTGCGCTTGTAGTGCCAGCAGGCGATCAGGTCGTCGAACTGCGCCATGGAGCTCGTGAAGTGCAGGTGGACCCAGTTGTCCAGATCCAGGTCGTGGGCCTTGCCCGCGGCCATCGCCGCCTGCCCGATTCCCAGGAACTTGTTGTCGAAGAACTCCGCCTTCATCTTCTGCTCGTCGGTGAGCGCGGCCGACGCCTCCAGGACCTCGTCCACCGAGCGCTTGTAGGCGCGCCCGCGCAGGTGGTCGGGACGGGGCATCCGGAACTTCCGCGGGTCCGAGTACGTGTGGGCCTTCACCCTCTCCAGCTGCGGGGTGGCGAACCGCTGGATGACGAAGATGCCCTTGTCGCCGGGTCCTCCGCCGACGCGGCGCTGGTGCGTGTGGATGGCCGGCTGCCAGCGCGCCGGCTCGCGGAGTTCGTAGGCCGAGTTCACCGGCTCGTAGCCGGTGTAGTCGTCGTAGGGATTGCCGTTGTACTTGCGGCCCTCGTCGCCGAGGAAGTTCATGCCGTCCCGGTGCCGGGCCTCGACGGCGGACCTGCCCGCGATGTTGCCGATGCCGACCGGGGTGGCGGGGTCCTCCGACAGGTCGGCGGGGTCCAGGCCGATCACCTTCATCACGGCCTCGACCGACTGCAGCCGCTCGGGGTTGGTGGCCTTCACCACCTTGTGCGTGGCGTGGATGGCGGCGATGTTCTTGTTCCGGTTGGTCTTGGACTCACCGGCAGGGCGCCGGGGGATCCGGGAGTGCACGCCGACCGCGGTCGGGTGGTAGGGCGCCAGCGCGTCGAACCACGACGTCGTCATGATGTCCGCGATCCAGATGATGACGGACGCGTCCATCGGGCCGAACGCCAGCTGCCCCCCGTACGACTCGTCCCCACCGGTGCCGATCAGGTCCCGGTGGAAGTTGTCCTTGTCGAAGTCGAAGTCGATCTGGGCGGGCGCCGAGGGGGCGGCGGGCGCGGCGGCCGCGACCCCCGGGTTGGCCAGGGTCGCCAGGGCGGCGGTCGAGGCTCCTCCGAGGCCGCCGAGCAGCAGCGTCCTCCGCCGGAGCGGAGAGGCGGGGGAACGGTCAGACGTCGTCATGCTTCTACTCCTTGTTGTTGCAGAGGGGGGTGTCGCGGGAGGACCGGTCCATCTGTGCGGCGCCTCGCCATCCCGGATTCGGCTCGCTAGGACTGCTCTCCGGCGTCCTGGACGAACAGCTTCTGCTGCAGGGCGGAGAGCTGGTAGTACGAGCAGACCTCGAGGAACTCCCCTTCGGCCGCCCATTTGACGGCGAAGAGGTTGACCCGCTCACCGGCGTAGTTGCGTGGCGAACTCGTCGCGAACCGTTCGACGTTCGGCTCTATCCGCGCGGGAACGGCCGACGGGTCCAGGCCGCGGCGCGGCGGAGGGGCGAGGGCGACCCGCAGGATCTCCGGGGAGTCCCAGCCGAGGGTGAGGTTCGCCCGCAACGTCTTGTGGGCGAACTCCAGCAGCGGACCGTCGGGTTCGGGGAGCCCGATCTCGGCGAGCATCGATCGGACGGCGTCCGGCTCCGGGCGGTTCTCCGGTGCGAACTGGAAGTACACGCTCACGTGCCGCTGCCGGTAGTTGACCCCGATCATCGCCACGTCCTCCAGGCCGTAGCGGGTGAACAGGTCGACGTTCTCGGCCACCGCGGGCGGCATGGAAGGGATGTCGGCGAGCTTCGCCACCTTCTGCAGGTCCTGCGGGAAGTGCGCGTAGAGCTTCCGGAAGCCCCCGACCACTCCGCAGTCGACGAAGTGCTCGGCGACGGCGCACCGCGCCTCGATGTCGTAGAGCAGGGAGCCCGCGGGATGGTCCGTCTCGGCGACGAAGCCGTGCGACACCGCGTGGGCGTACGGATCGTCGATCGACGGGGGGAGCGTGAGGGCGTAGTTGAGCTCTCCCGCGTGGCGCTCGCCGGCGTGCACGCTGAAGGCGACCCCGCCTTCCTTCAGGGCGTCCCGGTACGCGCTCAGGGTCGGCCACACCTGGTCCCGCGAGCAAGGGACGCCCAGCAGCCGAGCCGTTTCCTCGACGGCCGAGTAGAACTTCTCTGCCTCAGTTGCCTCGGACACCCCGGTCCTCCAAGCGGTAGGCGTCAGGTTTCGTTCGTGGGCCGGGTCGGCTCATACCGGGTAGAGGCCGAAGCGCCGATCCCGCCCGCGAAGGTCGCGCAGGGCGGCGTCGAAGTCGGCTCGCGCCATCTCCAGCAGCAGGGGCGAGCAGAAGTGGATCTCGGCGAACGGCGACATCAGCGGGTAGAACGACGACAGCCGAACGTGCCCGCCGGGCCGGATCATGAAATCGATCGGTTCCGGAACGTGGGCGTTGTCCGCCAGGATCTCCTCGGTCATCGCCGGGATCTTCCCGTTGAACTTGTTGAAGATGTCGACCACCTCGCGGGCGAGGGACATGCCCAGGACGAAGTGGAGAGTGAAGTCCGACTCCCGGTCCGACTTCTCCCGCAGTTCTTCCAGTTCCCTGAGATATCGGTCCGGTACGACGTCGAGCGCCCCGGAGAGGTCGAAGTTGAGGTCGCCGTGGCACCGCCGCGCCACGTCGATGTAGGAGTTCATGGCCATCGCCACCACGGACTCCGAGCGGCTGTAGTTCGCGACGGACGAGCAGGCGATGTAGAAGGTCGTGAAGCCTTCCTCCCGGGCCCAGCCGGTGAACTCGACGAGCTTGTCCCCCATCGCGGCATAGCTCACCTCGAGAGGGACGCCGTTCTTCTCGGACCAGCGGCGCATTCCGTCGGGCAGCAGCATCAAGTTGGTCATCGCGCTCTCCTTTGCCGCGTGTTCTGTGACTGCGTTACTGAATGGAGGACGTCAGCGCATCGAGCTGAACTCGATCCATCGTTTCGGCCGGGTCGGCGGTCCAGCTGCCGACCGCCATCTCGGCGGTGATGCCGGGCCCGAAACCCGCGATGACGCCCGTGGCGCCGGTGCGCAGGAGGTCGTCGTCGAAGAGCCTGCGGAGGGCGTCGAAGACGACGGCGCTCGCGATATTGCCGTATTCGGTCAGGGTCGCCCAGCTGTAGCGGAAGTTCTCCCGGTCGACATCGAGGAACTTGGCGAGATCGTCCAGAATTCGCGGGCCACCGGCGTGAATGATGTAGAACCCGAGGTTGCGGACGTCCCAGCCGTGGTTCGCGGCGAGTTCGCGCAGTACCGGGGCGAGCGGCTCCATCGTCCCGGGCACCCGGCGGTCGAGCTGGAAATGGAAGCCGGTGTCGCGGACGGCGTAGGAGATCCATTCCTCGGTGTCCGGGATGAGGTACGAGGAGTTGCGCTCCAGGGCGACCCCGACGCCGCCGCTGCCGCGCACCACGGCGGCCGCGACCGCGTCGCCGAACAGCCCGTCGGACAGCAGCGAGCCGACCGCGTCGTCACCGGGCTGGTAGCACAGCGAGCAGAGCTCGCAGGCGACGATCAGCACGTTGCTCTCGGGGTGGGCCGCGCAGAACTCCTGGGCCCGGTTGATCGCCGCGCCGCCCGCCGCACAGCCCAGCTGGGCGATGGGGATCTGCCGGGTGTCGTAGCGGAACCCCATCGTGTTGATCAGCCACGCGGTGAGCGACGGCATCAGGAAGCCCGTGCACGACACGTAGATGATCGCGTCGATGTCATCGGTGTTCAGCGCGGCGTTCGCCAGTGCCTGCTCGATGACCTCGGGACACCGCTTCTTCGACTCGGATTCGTAGATCCGGTTCCGTTCCTCGAAGCCGGGGTGGCGGAGCGCCTCCTCGATGGGCTGCACGATGTGCCGCTTCCGCACGCCCGTGTTCTGGATCAGGCGAAGCGCCAGCTGGAGCTGCGGCTTCCCGCCATGAACCTTTTCCGCGAATTCCAGAGTGTCTTCCATCGTGACGACATATTCCGGCACACTGACCGCCGGCTTGCACAGCGTTGGCATTCTGGAATCCACTTTCTTTCGAGCCCGGCCGGTGCCAGGCGATCAGGCGGTCTTCGTCGCGCACAGGACGGCCGGCACGGGAATGACGTCCGGCGGCAGTTCGGCGGGGTTCTTGGTGACCGCTCTGGTCACCTCGAATCCGCATTCCTCCAGCCAGCTCCGGTAGGTCGACAGCTTCTGCGGCCCGCCCTGTCCCATGGTGCAGCCGATGAAGAAGGCCGGGAAGAAGTCGACGTTGGAGTTGGTGGTCTCTCTGACGTCTTCCGGGTAAACCGGAACGAGGATGTCGACCTGCCCGCCCACCGGCAGCGACTTGTTGGCGCCGTTGAGGATCTGGAGCACGGCATCCTTGTCGAACATGTCGAGGAAGTGCTTGATCAGCACGACGTCGAAGCCCTCGGGGATTCCGTCGAACACATCGCCCCCGATGAACGAGCAATGCTCCTCCACGCCGTGCGCCCGGAAGTTCGCCAGGCACTCCTGTTCCTTTTCCGGCAGGTCGAAAGTCGTCACCCGAAGCCCGGGGACGTGCTTCATCCGGTAGGTGTTGACCGCCCCGAGGCCGGTGTTCCCGGCCAGGTCGAGCACCCGCGCGCCGGAGGGCAGCTCGATGTTCCCGAAGAACCACGGATCGATGTTGGCGGTGACGGTGTCCATCAGCGTCGCCCACGACTCGCGCAGGTCCGCGTGCTCGGCCACCGCGCCGTACAGGGTCCCCTCGGCGCCGTAGAACTCCTTCAGGCCGACGAGGGTGCCGGTCCGGGCGCTCTCGGTGAGGTGGAAGAGCTGCCTCAGCGCGACGACCTTGATCATGTTCATGTAGGTGAGCGCACGCTTGAGGTCGCGCTCGGGGACCGCCGCGAGCGCGGCGAGCATGTAGCCGCCGGAGGCTTCGTCGTAACCGACGAACCCCTCCTTGACCAGCAGGAACAGGAGCTGCTCCACGGCGTCCGGCTTGACGCCGACCGCCTCGCCGAGATCGGTCGCGCTCATCGCGGGCTTGTCCCGGAGCGCGTCGATCAGGCCCAGTTCGAAGCAGGACAGCAGCGTCATGAAACGCGTCGGCCCCACCATGTATTCGCGGAAACGTGCGAGCGTGGCTTCCGGTGTCATCGCACCCGGCCCCTTCGTGTCGTCGTCCTGCGCCGCCCGGCCGGCGGCCGGCCACGGGTCATGCCCGGTCCTTCAGCTGGTCCTTGATCCGCTGGGACAGCGCGAGCCGCTGCACCTTGAGCGTGGCCGTCCGCGGCAGCTCGGCCCGCGGGAGCTGGACGGGGTCGGCGAGCTGGGGGAAGTCGGCGGCGGCCATCCGCCAGCGGTCGCCGTCCAGCGGCGCGTCGTCGGTGGTGCACAGCACCGGGACGGGCTCGGACCCCGGGCCCTGGAGCACGACGAGCTCGCTCAGCTCCTCCAGCCTGCCCAGCAGGAGGTCCTCGACCTCCAGGGAGCTGTGCACGCCGGGGATGACGTCCACCTCCCGGTCGAGCATGTGCAGGCAGCCGAGCTTGGTGCGGTAGCCCACGTCCCCGGTCCGCCACCAGTCGCCGTGGCGGTTCTCGTCGTAGCGGTCCTGCTCGGCGAAGTAGGTGTTCGCCAGTGCGGGCCACGCCACCTCGATGAAGCCGGGGTTCTCCTTGGAGACCGGGCCGCCGTCCCGGCCCACCAGGCGGATCCTCGCGCAGCCGAGCGGCATCGCCCAGCCGACGCAGCGGCCGTCCGTCCGGTGGGCGGAACCGCGGAAGTAGGCGCGGCCGACCGCCGGGCCGACCTCGCTCTGGCCGTAGATCTGGAAGAACAGCGCGCCCCGCCGGGCGGACGACTTGAGGAGCCGGCTCATCGTCCTCGGATGGATGGCGTCGAACGTGCTGCTGAAGTACTTCACCGACGCGAACGGCCTGCGCGGGTCGTCGGCCACTCCCTCCCATTCCATGAGGGAGTTGGGCAGCGCCTCGACGAAGCCGGGCCGGTGCTCCTGGAACAGGCCGGCGACCGTGTCGGGCGCGGACTCCCTCATGAGCAGCACCGGCACCTCCTTGAGGAGTGCCAGCGCCATCGCCGCGACCATCCGGGAATGCACGAACGGGATGTGGATGGCGACGGTCTCCTTCTTGCGCATCAAGGAGAGCAGCCGCCACTGCGGCCTGAGGCGCAGACCCTGGGTGCGGGGTGTGTGGACGACGAGTTTGGGCAGCCCGGTCGTCCCGGAGGTGTGGGTGATCACGGCCGCCTCGTCGATCGGCCGGACCACCGGTTCGACCCGCGGGGCCCCGGCGAGAGCGGCCAGCGACTCGGCGCCCGGCCGGTCACCCGCCACGACGACCACCCGCTCGGTGAGGTCCGCGAGCGGTTCCCCGGCCAGCGCGTCGAGCTTGCGCTCGTCGGTGAGCAGGCTGGGCCGGCCGAGCCGCCGGATGAGGATGCCGACGGTCGCGGCGTCCAGGGCGGGCGACAGCATCACGGGGACCGCGCCGACGCGGGACGCCGCGGCGGCCAGCATCCAGATGTCGGCGTTGGCGGTCTTGTAGACGACGACGTGCTCGCCGGTCCGGATACCGGCCGCCCGCAGGCGGGCGGCGAGGTCGTCCACGTGCTCCGCGAGTTCGGACACCGTCAGGCGCCTGCCGGCCTCCGGCAGGACGTCCAGGTCGTGGTCGAGCGTGATCGGGGTCGAACCGCCGGCGGCCGCGGCCATCTCCGGCAGCAGGCCGAGGTGGAGGCCGCGCTTCTGTATCGATCTGTAGGCGATGGAACCCTTCATCGGGGTCGACTCCCTTACGGTCTTCGCTCGCGGCGTCCGATGGACGCGCGGGCGGTCACCGGTTTCGGCGACGCGGGTCGGCGTGCTCGCTGGAACGTGCGGCTAGTTCGTGTGCGGGCGCGCGTGGGTCCGCAGCGCGGTCCGCAGCGCTTCGATCACCCGTTCGACCTGGTCCGGGGTGAGTTCGGCGTGCATGGGAACGGCGAGGTTGCGCCGGAAGAGATCCGCCGAGACGGGGCACGCCTGCGCCGTCTCGTACACCGGCTCCAGGTGGCTCGCCCACGTGCCGTGCCCGCAGCCGATGCCCTGGGCACGCAGGTCGGCGGCGACGCCCGCCCGGTCGACGTCCGGGTCCAGCGTCACCATGTAGGACTGCCAGGCGTGGGAACGGTCCGGCGGGACGTGCGGCGGTGTGACGAGGTCTTCGTCCTTGAGCAGTTCGTCGTAGCGCGCCGCCACCGCACGCCGGCGGTCCAGCAGTTCCTCGATCCGGCCCACCTGCACCTGGAGGATCGCGGCCGCGATGTCGGACAGCTTGTAGTTGTAGCCGATCTCGGTGAACTCCGGGATCGGCAGGCCGACGACCCGGGCCTTGTCGTAGATGGCGCCGATGCCGAAGGACGACCGCAGCCGCACGTCGGCGGCCAGCGCCGGGTCGGAGGTGAGCAGCGCGCCGCCCTCACCGCTGGTGATTCCCTTGCGTCCGTGGAAGGACAGGCAGGCGACCGGTGCCAGCGCGCCCGCCGGGCGCCCCCGGTAGGTCGCGCCGACCGCGCACGCGGCGTCCTCGATGAGGAACAGGCCGTGCCGGTCGGTGATCGATTCCAGCTCGGCGTAGTCGGCGGGCAGGCCGACGGTGTCCACCGCGATCACGCCCGCCGTGCGCGGTCCGACGAGGGCCTCCACCGCCTGCGGGTCGATGGTGCCGGTGTCGGCCCGCACATCGGCGAAGACCGGGACCGCGCCGACGTAGCGCGCCGCGTGCGCGGGGGCCGGGAAGGTGTAGTCGGCGACGATGACCTCGTCGCCCGGCCCGGCGCCGAGCGCGAGCAGGCTCAGGTGCAGCGCGGCGGCGCAACTGCTCAACGCGACCGCCTCGGCGCTCCCGAAACGCTCGGCCAGTTGCAGTTCGAGGGCCTTTCCGCGGGGGCCCTGACCGGCCGGCCACTCGGAGGCGAACACCTCCTCGACGGCGGCCAGCTCCTGCCCGCCCAGGCTCGCGTGCACCAGGGGAATCGCGTCCATCGGGTCACCCACCTTCCGCTACGCCCCGGTTTCGGGTGCCGGGCCGGAGTTCGCGAGGGCGGGCGGGCCGTAGCGAAGCGGCGTGATCTGGTCGACGTCGTACCGCTCGCGCATCCGCCGCACGGCGCCGGAGTCGACGGCGCGGCCCGTCGAGAAGATCTCCGCGATCTCCTCGAAGTACTGCTCGTGGTCCGGTGCCGGGTAGCTCTGGAACAGCATGCGCGCGGGCTCGCCGGTGGCGTTCGTGAACGCGTGCGGGCATCCGGGGGGAACGAACATGCAGCTTCCCGGGCCGGCCCTGACGATCCGGTCGCCGTCCGCGGACTTCCAGTCCTGCCAGTGGTCCTCGGTTCGTTCGGCGGGCTCGAACGCCAGCAGGGTGAGCTCTCCTTCCAGGACGTAGAAGAACTCGTGCGAGCGCTGATGGGTATGCGCTCCCACGTCGAATCCGGGCGGCACGACCACCTCGAAGGTGGATGCGAGGGCGCCGTGCGCCCCGGTGACCTTGAAAGTGATTTCCTGCGCCTTAGTGATCAGCTTCCGTCCCTGACCAGGCGGGACAATAACGCCACTCATGCGACTCGCTTCCTTTTCGGCCTGCGGAAATCCCACTGACGAGAGGGTGCCGGGACCGCCGAATTCATTTCGCGTTCACCGGCATGCCGGTGGCCCGCCCGGTCGACGCCGGCCGAGCGCCGAACCGCGCTCAGGCCGGGGGCGGGGTCATCGTCGAATGGCCGGCGGGGCCCGGTCAGGCCATGCCGGCACGGACCACCGTGAGGGGACGGCGATCCGTCTGCCAGTGGAAACCGGACGCGGACCGCCGGCACGGCATCGTCCAAGGTCCGGGTGAAGATATGCCGCAGCGGATCATGGATCCGGCGGCGGGAAGGTGCCCGGTATTAAATCCGCACCTAAATCCATAATGGGCGAAGTCCAGGCGATCAAGTTTATGTATAGATTCTTCGCCGCAGGTTGTCAACCCTCGCCGACCATTACCGGTTGATTACCGAGCGTATCAATGTCCGCTCACCTGGATGAATGACAAACATTGCCGAGAGGCGACGGCAGGAGGTGTGGCGGGCCTCCGCGTCCCGCGCCGCACCGGCTGGGCGCCCGGGGCCGGGGGCCCGCTCGGATCGGCCGGGGCCTGTACGGGGCAGGACCGGGCATGATGCATTGACACCATTGGAAGAAGGAGGAACCGCCGTGGGACTGCTCGACAGCGTCGACTGGCAGGGAAAGCTCTTCAAGGACGGTGCGTGGACGGCCGGGCACGGCGGCGACTACCCCGTGGTCGAGCCCGCCACCGGCCGTGAGATCGGCCGGATGGGGAAGCCGACCCCCGAGGACGTCGCCGAGGCCGCGGCGAGCGCCGCCGCGGCGCAGCGGGAGTGGGCCGCGCTGCCGCACACCGCCCGCGCCGCCGTCCTGCGCAAGGCCGGTGACTTGTGGCAGAGGCACGCCGAGGAGATCAGCGGCTGGAACGTCCGCGAGGTCGGCGCGGTCCCCGGTATGGCCGGGTTCGCGCTGCACGTGGCGTCCGAGGAGTGCTACGAGGCGGCGGGCCTGCCCAGCCGGGCGATCGGCGAGGTGCTGCCGTCGGAGGAGCCGCGGCTGTCGATGGCGCGCCGCATGCCGGCCGGTGTGGTCGCGGTGATCTCGCCGTTCAACGTGCCCATCATCCTCGGCATCCGCTCGGTCGCCCCGGCGCTCGCGCTCGGCAACGCCGTCATCCTCAAGCCCGACCCGCGCACGGCGGTCACCGGCGGCACCCTGATGGCCCGCGTGTTCGAGGAGGCCGGGCTGCCGCCGGGCGTCCTGCAGATGCTGCCCGGCGGCGTGGACGTGGGCGAGGCGCTGATCACCGACCCGAACGTGCGGGTCATCTCCTTCACCGGCTCCACCCCGGTCGGCCGCCGCATCGGTGAGCTGGCCGGCCGGCACCTCAAGCGCGCCCACCTGGAGCTCGGCGGCAACTCCGCGATGCTGGTGCTGGACGACGCCGACGTGGACGCGGCGGTGAACCTGGCCACCTGGGGCTCGTTCTTCCACCAGGGCCAGATCTGCATGACCACCGGCCGCCACCTGATCGCCGACCGCCTCTACGACGACTTCGTCGAGCGCCTCGCCGCCAAGGCCGGCAAGCTCCCGGTCGGCGACCCGGCCGGCGGCGAGGTCGCGCTCGGCCCCGTCATCGACGAAGGCCAGCGCGACAAGATCCACGGCATGGTCACCGCGAGCGTCGACCAGGGCGCGGCGCTCGCGTCCGGCGGGACCTACGAGCGGCTCTTCTACCGGCCGACGGTGCTGGCGGACGTGCCCCTGGCCTCCCCCGCCTTCGCCGAGGAGGTCTTCGGCCCGGTCGCGCCGGTCACGCGCGTGTCGTCGGTCTCGCAGGCGGTGGAGCTGGCCGCCGCCGGCGAGTACGGCCTGTCACTCGGCATCGTGACCCGCGACGCGATGCGCGGCCTGGCCGTCGCCGAGCAGATCCCGACGGGGATCGTCCACATCAACGACCAGACGGTCAACGACGAGGCCAACGCCCCCTTCGGCGGTGTGCGGGCGTCCGGCACCGGTTCCCGCTTCGGCGGCGCCGCGGCGAACATCGAGGCGTTCACCGAGACCCGCTGGATCACCATGCGCGGCGAGCCGCCGCAGTACCCGCTCTGACGCGAGGCCGACGACCGCCTTGACGTGCGCGGTCGGAAATGGGCTCGCCGGGCGCGGGGGGTCTACTTCCGGCGGGCTTCGAGCGCGTCCAGGATCAGGTCCAGGCCGTAGCCGAACTCGCTCCTGTGGTCGTAGCCCGGCCGCAGGGCGTGGTCGGTGATCATCTCCGCGAGGTACGGCAACTCGTCCGCCGGCAGGTGCTCCAGGATGCCGCCGGCCACTTCCTCGACATCGTCCGGCGCCATGACCGGCAGGTTCGCCTCCTGGAGGACGAACCCGCCGATGTAGCTGTCGATGAGCGAGATGGCGTGCGCGGCCATCGGCAGCGTGAACCCCGCCTCCCGGAGAACGCCGAGGACGGCGTCGTGGTGGCGCAGCGTCGCGGGTCCCGGGTGGCGACGGGAGTCCATGAGGCCGAGGGCCCAGCTGTGCCGCGACAGGACGGCACGCGCGGAGGACGCACGCGCACGGATCGCCTCGCGCCAGTCGTCGCATTCGGTACCGGGCAGCTCGATCGCCGCGAACACCACGTCGACCACGCCGTCGAGGATCGCGTCCTTGTTCGGTACGTGGTGGTAGAGCGACATCGCCTCCACGCCCAGTTCCTGCGCCACCTTCCGCATCGTGATCGCCTCCGCGCCGCCGCGGTCCGCGACCTGGATCGCGGCTTCCAGCACGCGACCTCTGCTGAGCGGCTGCCGTGGCGGCAGCGGCGGTGGTGATGGCACGACGACTCCAATGGACGGACGCGTTGACAAGCTTACAAGCGTAAGCCACTCTTACGCCTGTAAGCCGTCCTTACGAGCGTAAGTTCTTCCCGGGTTGAAAGCAGCCGGGAACTCGATGAGCGTCTGACCACGCCGCCTTCCACAGGGCGAGAGAAGGAGATCCCGATGCCGATGCCGGGCTGGTGGGGGCACGTGAACAAGCGGGTGTTCAACCCCCGCGCGATCGCGGGCGGGAAATGGCCGGTGCTGACCCACGCCGGTCGCACCTCGGGCGCGACGTACCGCACGCCGCTCGACGCGCACCCAGTAGACGGCGGCTATCTGTTCGTCCTGGTGTACGGATCGGGCTCGGACTGGGTGCAGAACGTCCTGGCAGCCGACAGTGCGCGACTCCAGGTCGACGGGCGGGAGTTGAAGCTCACCGCCCCACGCCTCATCGGGAAGGACGAGGCGTTCCAGGCCCTCTCCGATGAGGTGGCACGCCCACCGAGGCTGCTCCGCATCTCCGAGTTCCTGCGCATGGACATCGTCGCGGACTGACCCGCCGGTCCTGGGCACAGGCGGCACGACAGGAGCCGCACGCCTCACGCGCAGACGACCACGAACAGATCGCCGCCCGCCGCCATCTGACGGAATAGGAGCATGAACGTTTCGCGATGATCTAGCTAGATGTACAGTACGTACATTATGTACAGTTTCTGACCGTGTGCGTACCGCCGCCGCGCGCCTCACTTCGCCGGCGGCGGCCTGCCGGGTGGTGAACGAAGGTGAACACAGGACTGCGCCGCGCTGCGGTGTCGATGATGGCCGTCGCGATCGTGATGGGGCTGTCCTCCGTCGCGCAGACGTCGGCGGCGCCGGTGCGGGCGCCGGAGCTGGTACCGCTGATGGTGGTGCTGGACGCGTCGGGTTCGATGCAGCCGCAGGGCAAGATGGCCTCGGCGAAGAACGCCGTGCGGATGCTGGCTGAACAGGCCCCGGAGGGTGCCTCCATGGGCCTCGCGGTGTACGGATCGGGGACCGGCAACACACCGGCGGAGAAGCCCCGGGGATGCAAGGACGTCAAAGTGCTGCACAAGCCGGGTACGAGCGACCCCGGTGCCTTGGCGCAGTCGGTGAACGGAATCGAACCCCGGGGGTACACGCCGATCGGGGAGTCGCTGCGGACCGCGGCGGCCCAGCTGCCGGCCGGGAAGCCGGGCGCGATCGTCCTGGTCTCCGACGGAGAGGACACCTGCGCTCCACCGGATCCGTGCCAGGTGGCCAAGGACCTCGCCGAGGACGGCACGGACCTGAAGGTGCACTCGGTCGGGTTCAACGTCGACGAGAAGGCCGAACGGCAGCTGACCTGCATCGCCCAGGCCACCGGCGGCACCTTCAGCGCCGCCCCCGACGGCGATGACCTGGCCCGGGTCCTGCCCCGGGTGACGCGCCAGGCGCTGCGCAACTACGACACGGCGGGCAAGCCGATCAACGGCGGCTCGGACACGTCATCGGCCCCGCCGGCCGGTCCGGGACTGCACCTCGACCAGATCGGCGAGAACGAGTCGAAGTACTACGCCATCGACGTACCCAAGGGATATACCGCTCGCGCGACCGCCACCGCCGTCTACAACGATGAGGGCGGCACCAGCGACACCGAGAAGCTGTCAGCCCGGGTCCTTGACCGCGGTGGAAAGCGCTGCCGGGGCAGGTACACCTTCACTCGCAAGGATCTGAGAGTCGGGAGCGCGCACAGAACCTGGAAGCCCACCGGCAGCATGGGCGGTTCCTGTAGCGAACCGGGAAAGTTCCACTTCAAGGTCGAGCGCCGCAAGCTCTCCGGTGGCGTCGACGGGCCGGTCCCCGTGGAACTGATGGTCATGCTCGAACCACCGGTCGGCGAGGGCGGCAAGGGCGCCGAACGCGGCGACCGGGTGTCCTTCCAGCAGCCGGGCGGCCCGCCGGAGGAGGCCGTCGGCGGCGGATCGTTCAACACGGCGGCTCTCCTGAACGGCTCCGGGCAGTACACCGACACCCTGCTGCCGGGTGAGACGATCTTCTACAGGGTCGACCTGGACTGGGGTCAGGCGATGGCCCACCGTGTCCGTCTCCCCGCCGGCCCGCCCGCCGACCTCACCACGCAGACGTTCAGCTTCGGCCCCAACCGCTCGATGCTGTACAAGAGCGGGAACGACCCCTACCGCGGCGAGGCGACCCAGATCGAGCCCAGCAGAACGTTGCGGCCGGTCCGCTACCTCAACCGCGATCTGATGAGCACCATCGGCGCCGATGACGAGCAGGCCATCCCCGGCGCGTACTACATCGCCGTCCAGCTCGCGGACCCCCGAGGCGCCTCGGGCGCACCGGTCCCCGTCAACCTCGACGTCTCGGTACAGGGCAAGGCCGAACAGGGCCCCGCCTACGTCGGCGGCGGCATCCGGGACGGCCGGACCTCCCCCGCTCCCGCCGCCGATGACGAGGAGTCCTCATCTCTGGTCTCCGGGGCCGGACCGCTGCTGTGGGTGGGTGCGCCGGTCCTTCTCCTGGCCATTGCGGCGCCGCTGGTGTACCTGTGGCTGCAACGGCGGAGGTCCCCGGCGCCGGCCGCACCGTTCCCCGGCCCACCCC
>NZ_SMKK01000177.1 GCF_004348425.1 Actinomadura sp. 7K507 | reverse complement strand
GCTCCTCGACACGTTCCGGGGCCGGGCGATGTTCGCGATCCGGACGGCGGACGGAGCCGTCGCGGGCTTCATCGGCCGCCGCCGTGACGGTGCCCCGGGTCCCAAGTACCTGAACGGCCCCGACACGTCCCTCTTCCACAAGGGCGAACTGCTCTACGGCCTGCACGAGGCCCGCGACCGGCTGGCGGTCGGCGCGCGACCGGTGATCGTGGAGGGGCCGCTGGACGCGATCGCGGTGACCGTCGCGGGTCCCGCCGAGTACGCGGCCGTGGCGACCTGCGGACTCGCGCTCACCACGTCGCAACTCGATGCGCTGGGAAGGGTCGCCGACCTGGACGAGACCGGTGTCGTCCTCGCGCTGGACGGCGACCCGGCCGGACGGTCGGGCGCCGTCCGGACGTGGGAGAGACTCGCCGGAATCGGCGGCCCGCTCGACACCGCGTGCCTGCCCACCGGACACGACCCCGCCGGGCTGCTGCGAACCGAAGGCCGCACCGCCGTCTTGCAGGCCCTCCGCACGCGGAGACCCCTGATGGACGAGGTCGTGGACGCCGCCGTCGGGCGGGCGGGCGGCGCGCTCGCCGCACCGGAGGAGCGCGTCACCGCTCTGCGCGCCGCGTCCAGGATCATCGCGGCACGCCCGCCGCAGTCCGCCCGCCAGGTCGTCCGCCTCGCGACCCGGATGGACATGCCGGCCGCGCTCGTCACCGAGGTCCTGGTCGACACGGTGAGCCCGTGACCGTCACCCGGCCCCGTATCCCAACCCCGTCACCCGGCCGTGTCACCCGGCCACGTCACCCGGCCATGTCACCCCGAAGGCGTTCCGCCGCCTCGAAGAGGAGCGATTCGGCGCCGGGACGGGTGACCAGCTGCGCACCGACCGGCAGGCCGTGGACGGTCCCGGCGGGGATGCTCAGCGCGGGCAGGCCCAGCACGTTCCAGGGGCACGTGAGGCTCACCAGCGCCGGGACGTGCGGCCCGAACGGCCCCTCGATCTCGCCGATCTTCGGGGCGGTGATCGGGAGGGTGGGCAGCGCCAGGTAGTCGTAGCGGTCCAGGAGCCCGGCGACCTCGCGCGCGAATCGTTCCCTCTCACGGACGGCGCGGAGGTAGCGCCAGCCGGGCGTCCGGCCCGCGTGCTCCAGGCGTTCCAGCGTCGGCGGCTGGTAGCGGCCGGGTGCCCGCGCGACTCGCTCGGCGTGCACGTCGTAGGCCTCGGCGTCCTGGATCGCCCGGAAGACCCGCCGGATTTCGAGCAGGTCGATCCGCTCGGACGGCGCGTCCGGGAAGAGCGCCCGGACCGCTCGCTCCACGTCGGGGTCGATCACGGGCGCTTCGATCACGGTCGGTTCGATCCACGCGACCCGCCGTTCGCGCGGCGCGCTCCCGTCCACCGGCGAAGGCACGGGCGACGGCGACGGCGACGGCTCGGACGGGCCGGACGGGCCGGTCAGCGCGCGGTAGGCGATGCGGCAGTCGTCCGCGGACCCGGCGAGGACGCCGACGTGGTCGAACGACACCGACAGCGGGAACACGCCGCCGGTCGGGATGGCGCCGTACTGCGGCTTGAACCCCGCGATGCCGCAGAACGCGGCGGGGATGCGCACCGACCCGCCCGTGTCCGTGCCGAGCGCGAGCGGGACCATCCCGGCGGCGACGGCGACGGCGCTGCCGCTGCTGGAGCCGCCCGACATCCGCTCCCGGTCGTGCGGGTTGCGGACAGGTCCGTTCACCGACACGTCGCCGCTGCCGCCGTAGGCGAACTCGTGCGTTCCGGTCTTGCCGACGATCACCGCGCCGGCGTGGCGCAGCATCGTCACGCAGATCGCGTCGGTCTCGGCCACATGCCCGTGGAAGTGCGCCGATCCCATGCCGGTCGGCAGGCCCGCGACGTCGATGATGTCCTTCACCGCGACCGGGACGCCGTGCAGCGGCCCCCGGTCGACGCCGGACGCGAGTTCCTCGTCCGCCCTTCTGGCGGCGGCCTCCGCGCCCTCCGGGTCGAGGGTCACGAAGGCGTTCAGATCCGGGTCGACCGACTCCAGCGCCCGCGCCAGCAGTCCGGTCGCCGACTCCTCCCCTGAACGCAGGCCACGCCCGATCTCGGCCAGCGTCCGCCCGGTGAAGAACCCGCCCATACCGCTCCCATCCGCTCAGCCTTCCTGGTCTGCGTAGCATGGCAGAGCACCGTCGCCTCCCCGCCGGGACCATGGACGCCGTTCGCCAGGCCTGGGCACCGTCCGCCAAGCCCGGCGTCGCCTGTCGCACTCCGTCGTAACCTCATCGCTTAGCGTTAACCGTTCGTCGCAGATGCGCGACCGCTGGTCGACCGCACTCCCGGACGCGTGAACCTACTTGCGAGTAGGCGGCAGGCTTCAACGCACCCAATGGAGACGCTCCCGCCGGTTCGCTGGGGGGCGGGGCGGAACCGCACCGGCGCTTCCGGACGCGGCGGCCGCCCCTGTAACCGGGTGAGGTCCACTTCCAGGTGGGGGGACAAGGCCACGGCGGGCCCGCACCCGCCGTGGCCTTGCTGATGTCACGGCTCGCGTCACGGTGCGTAGTGGTCACGCGATCCCTTCGCCTGCGGGCCTTCGGTGATGGTTGGGAAAGCCGATCTCGGGGACGTGCTCCTCTCAGAGAGGCACCGACAGCCCTGAGAGGAACCGAAGGGACAAGGGACGCGCCATGACCGAGTCCGTCGCCATCACCGACGACGAAGTACGGCAGATCGACGCGTACTGGAGGGCGGCCAACTACCTCTCCGTGGGGCAGATCTACCTCCTGGACAACCCGCTGCTCCGGGAGCCGCTCGAACGGGGTCACATCAAGCCGCGTCTGCTCGGCCACTGGGGCACCTCCCCCGGCCTGAACTTCTGCTACACGCACCTCAACCGGACGATCAAGGCGCGCGACCTCGACATGATCTACATCATGGGCCCGGGGCACGGCGGCCCGGCGGCCGTCGCGAACGCCTGGCTGGAGGGCACCTACAGCGAGATCTATCCGGACGTGTCGCTGGACGAGCAGGGCATGCGGCGGCTGTTCCGGCAGTTCTCGTTCCCGGGCGGCATCCCCAGCCATGTGGCGCCGGAGACTCCGGGCTCGATCCACGAGGGCGGGGAACTGGGATACTCGCTGGCCCACGCGTACGGGGCGGCGTTCGACAACCCGGGCCTGGTCGTCGCGTGCATCGTCGGGGACGGGGAGGCGGAGACCGGGCCGCTGGCGGCGAGCTGGCACTCCAACAAGTTCCTTGATCCGGTGAAGGACGGGGCGGTCCTGCCGATCCTGCACCTGAACGGCTACAAGATCGCGAATCCGTCGTTCCTCGCGCGCATCCCCGAGCAGGAACTCGTCCAGTTGCTCGACGGCTACGGATACCAGCCCCTCCTGGTGAGCGGGGACGAGCCCGCGTCCATGCACCGCAAGATGGCCGCCGCGCTCGACCAGGCCCTGAGCGAGATCGCCGACATCCAGCGCGGCGCCCGCGAGGAGCTGGCCGCCGGGCGGCGGCGCTGGCCCATGATCGTCCTGCGGTCCCCCAAGGGCTGGACGGGCCCGGAGGACGTTGACGGGAAGCCGGTGGAGAACACGTGGCGCTCCCACCAGGTCCCGCTCGCCGGAGTGCGGGACAACCCGGAACACCTCGCGCAACTGGAGGAATGGCTGCGCTCGTACCGTCCGGACGAGCTGTTCGACGACGCGGGGCGACCCGTCGCGGAGCTGCTGGACGCGGCGCCCGGAGGCGAGCGGCGGATGAGCGCGAACCCGCACGCCAACGGCGGGCTGCTGCTGAAGCCGCTGGTCCTGCCCGACTTCCGCGACTACGCCGTCCCGGTGGACAAGCCGGGCACGACGACCGCCGAGGCCACCCAGACGTTCGGGACGTTCCTGCGCGACGTCGTGAAGGCCAACCCGTCCAACTTCCGCGTCATGGGCGCGGACGAGACCGCGTCCAACCGGCTCGGGGCCGTGTTCGAGGCGACCGACCGCGTCTTCCAGGGCGAGCTGCTCCCGACCGACGAGCACCAGGGGCCGTCCGGCCAGGTCATGGAGGTGCTGAGCGAGCATCTGTGCCAGGGCTGGCTGGAGGGCTACCTCCTCACCGGGCGGCACGGGCTGTTCAACAGCTACGAGGCGTTCATCCACATCGTCGACGCGATGTTCAACCAGCACGCCAAATGGCTGAAGGTCACCCGGGACCTGCCGTGGCGGGCGCCGATCGCGTCACTGAACTACCTGCTGTCGTCGCACGTGTGGCGGCAGGACCACAACGGCTTCACCCACCAGGACCCCGGCTTCCTCGACGTCGTCCTGAACAAGAAACCGGAGATCGTCCGGGTCTACCTGCCACCGGACGCGAACACGCTGCTGTCGGTCGGCGACCATTGCCTGCGGTCCCGCGACTACGTCAACGTGGTCGTGGCCGGCAAGCAGCCCGCGCTGAACTGGCTGCCGATGGACGAGGCGGTCGCGCACTGCACCCGCGGCATCGGCATCTGGGAATGGGCGTCCACGGAAGGCGGCGCGGACCCCGACGTCGTGCTCGCCTGCGCGGGCGACGTCCCGACCCTGGAGACGCTCGCCGCCGCCGACCTGCTGCGGCGGCTGTTCCCCGAATTGCGCGTCCGGGTCGTGAACGTCGTGGACCTCATGCGGCTCCAGCCGGACAGCGAGCACCCCCACGGGATGCCGGACCGCGACTTCGACGCCCTGTTCACCACCGACAAGCCCGTCATCTTCGCTTTCCACGGCTACCCGTACCTCGTCCACCGGCTCACCTACCGCCGCGCCGGGCACCCCAACCTGCACGTACGCGGCTACAAGGAGGAGGGCACGACGACCACGCCGTTCGACATGGTCATGCTGAACGACCTGGACCGCTACCACCTCGTCATGGACGTCATCGAACGCGTCCCGTCGCTCGGCGGGCGCGTCGCCCACATCCGGCAGCGGATGGCCGACCAGCGCCTCGCGTCGCGCGCCTACACCCGCGAGCACGGCGAGGACGCACCGGAGGTCCGCGACTGGACGTGGCCGTACTGAGGAGGTCGCCGTACTGAGGAGGTCGCCGATGCGGGTACTCACGGTCAACCCGGGGTCGAGCAGCCTGAAGGTGAGCCTGCTCGACCTCGACGACACCGTCCTCGCCGTGGAATCGGGGACGGGCCACGAGTTGGCGCCGATGGTCACCGACATGCCGGAGCCCGACGCGATCGGCGTACGGTTCGTCCACGGCGGCACCGACTTCAGCGGCCCCGTGCTCATCGACGCCGAGGTCACCGAACGGCTGCACGACCTCGCCGACCTGGCCCCACTGCACCAGCCGGCGTCGCTGCACGCGCTGTCGGAGATCACCGGCGCGCTGCCCGGCGTCCCCGCGGTCGCCTGCTTCGACACCTCGTTCCACACCACCCTGCCGGACGCCGCCGCCACCTACGCGCTCCCCCAGGAGTGGCGGCGCCGTTTCGGGCTGCGCCGCTTCGGCTTCCACGGGCTGTCGTTCGGCTACGCCGTCCGCCGCACCGGCGAGCTTCTCGGCGGGGTCCCGGGCCGGACGGTCGTCTGCCACCTCGGCTCCGGTGCGTCCCTCTGCGCCGTCGCCGAGGGCCGCTCGGTCGACACCACGATGGGGTTCACGCCGCTGGAAGGGCTCGTCATGGCGTCCCGGGCCGGGAGCATCGACCCCGGAATCCCGCTGTGGCTGATCAAGCACGGGCTGACCGCGCAGGACGTCAACGCCGCGCTGGAGAGCGACTCGGGGCTGCGCGGCCTCACCGGCACCGGCGACATGCGCCGCGTCCGCGAACTCGCCGAAGAGCGGGACGTGAACGCGCTGGCCGCCCTCGACGTCTACCACCACCGGCTCCGCGCCTGCGCCGCCGCCATGACCGCGTCCCTGGGCGGACTCGACGCCTTGGTCTTCACCGGCGGCGTCGGCGAGCACGACCCGTCCGTCCGCATGCGCCTGGCCGAGGACCTCGCCTACCTCGGCGTCTCCGTCGACCCCGACCGCAACACGGCGGCGGACGGCGACACTGACATCACCGCGGGAGACGCGTCCGTCCGCACACTGGTGATCGAGGCCCGCGAGGACCTGGAGATAGCCGCCGACACCCGCCAGGCCCTCACCCGCGCCTGAGACCGACTACGTAAAACCCTCACTGGGCCAGCCGCGCCCACGTCACCTTCCCGCCGTCGGCCGGCGTCCCAATTCGCCCGTTGGTCATGGCCGCCTGCACCCGCGAGGGCGCTGTGCAGGCGGCCTTCAGCTTGGGCTCGTCCGCCGGACGCGGCTGAAACTCGTCACGCGGTGGTGTCCAGGGTCTCGCGCAGTTTGCGGGCGAACGCCTCGGGCTGGCCGGCGTAGCCGAACTCGCCGTCGAGGAAGCCGCCGTGGTGGCTCGGGAACACCGTCGCCTTCTGGCCCAGCAGTTCGGCCGTGGCGACCGCGGTGCGTGCGGTGAAGGCGTCCCCGGTCTCCTCGCCCACCGCGATCACGATCCGGGTCGGCGACCTGGTGAGCGCGTCGGCGTCGAGACGGTGGTCGCTGATCGCCCAGGACCGGTCGGAGAGCAGCGGGTCGTCACGGGAGCCGTCGTCGTCGGCCGGCATTCCGTACGAGGCGGGGTCCGGTGCGGGCTGGGCGAAGTAGTCGTCGGTGAACTCGCCCTCCCAGGCTGTCATCGCGATGAAGGCCGCCATGCCGGCGCCCCAGCCCCGGGCCAGGTAGGCGTCCCGGAAGCCGGCTCGGGCGCGCTCGGCGGCTCCGGCGTCGGGGAGCACCGCGATGACGGGAGGCTCGTGGGCCACCAGGGTCGTCACGTCGCCGGGGTGGGCCGTCACGAGTGCGAGCGCGGTCACGGCGCCGCCGCTGCTCGCGAACATCTCGACCGGGCCCGCGCCTACCGCCTCGATCACGGCGTGCACGTCGGCGGCCTGGGTCTCGGGGGTGTGGTCGACCCGGCCGTCCTTGCGGACGCTGCGGCCGAGGCCGCGCGGGTCGTAGGTGACCACGGTGCGGTCGGGGAAGTGGGACGCCAGCGCGCGGAAGCCGGTGGCGTCCATGGGCTGGCCGATCATCATCAGCGGCGGGCGTCCGCCCGCGGGCGGCAGCGGGCCTTGGACGTCGTAGGCGATGTCCGCCTCGGAGGTCTCGAGCATGTGTGTGTTCATGTCCGTGTTCATGCCTGTATGGACCACGTCCGGGGCGAGAACTCATCGTGATCCGTCACGGCATTTCCAGGTGGTCGGCCAGGCGGGCGCGGTGGCGGCCGGGCGGGCCGAGGAGGAGTTCGCTGCTCTTGGCGCGCTTGTAGTACAGGTGCGCGTCGTGCTCCCACGTGTAGCCGATGCCGCCGTGGTACTGGACCATGCCCGTGGCCGTCTCGAAGAACGCCGGGCCGATGTAGGTCTGTGCGAGGGAGGCGGCCATCGGCAGGCCCGGACGGTCGTGGTCGGCGGTCCACGCGGCGGCGCGCAGCACCGACACCGCCTGCTCCCAGGCGCTGTACATGTCGGCGCAGCCGTGCTTGACGGCCTGGTAGGAGCCGATCGCGCGGCCGAACTGCATCCGCGCCTTCGCGTACTCGACGGTCAGCTCCATCGCCCGCTCCATCCCGCCGACCTGCTCGGCGGCCAGCGACACCGCGGCGAGGTCGACGACGGTCTCCAGCGCGGCGCCCGGGTCCGACGCCGCCAGCGGGCGGGCGGGCGTGCCGGCGAAGCTGAGCTTGGCGAAGCGGCGGGTCGGGTCCAGGCCGGTCAGCACGGTGCGGGTGAGGCCGACCGCGTTGCCTTCGACGGCGAACCAGGAGGGGCCGGACGTCGTGCGGGCGTAGACGAGCACCAGGTCGGCCGAGTCGCCCGCGAGGACGGGTGTCTTGACGCCGTCCAGCCGCCATGTGCCGTCGTGCCCGGTGGCGGTGGTCGCCCCTCCCGTCAGGTCCCACGCGCCGCCCTCGGTCACGGCGACCGTGCCCACCAGTTCGCCCGCGGCCAGCCTCGGCAGCAGCGCGGCGCGGGCGGGGTCGTCCTCGTCGAGGGCGAGCAGGGCGTCGGTCGCGAGCACCGCCGAGGCCAGGAACGGCGACGGGGTGAGCACGCGGCCGAGTTCCTCCATCACGATGGCGCGCTCCACGTGGCCCGCGCCGGAGCCGCCCAGGTCTTCCGGGACGACCAGGCCCAGGGCGCCGAGGTCGCCGAGCGTCCGCCACAGGTCGGGGTCGTGGCCCAGCTCCGATTCCATGACCTCGCGGACCTTCGCGGACGGTGACCGGTCCGCCAGGACCTTCCGGACGGTGGCGCGCAGTTCTTCCTGCTCGGAGTCCAGTACGAGTTTCATCGGCCGTCCTCCTCGCGCTGTGTGCCGACCTTGAGTTCGCGGAACGGGACGTCCCGGTCCACCTGCGGTTCCTTGGGCAGGCCGAGGATGCGTTCGCCGATGATGCTGCGCTGGATCTCGTTGGTGCCGCCGGCGATCGCGGACCCGGGCGCCGCGTTGATGCCGAGCGCCAGATCGTCGCCGCGGGCGTCGCCGGGGTCCCAGGCCACCGCGTTCGCGCCCGCCAGCTCGCCGGCCAGCGCGATCGCGCGGCGCAGCTGGACCGCGCCGGCCAGCTTGGCGACCGAGCCGCGCGCCCCCGGCGGGCGGCCCGCGGCGGCCTCCTGCCGCATCCGCGCGTTGAGCAGGTCGAGGGCCCGCTCGTGCGCGTACAGCTCGGCGAGGCGCTCGCGCTGTGCGGGGACGTCCGTGACGCCTTCGCGGCGGGCCAGGTCGAGCAGCGCGGCGAAGGTGAGTGCGCTGTTGCGGGAGGGACGCGACCCGCCGATCGACACCCGCTCGTGCCCGAGCATGGTCACCGCCGCGCGCCAGCCGCCGCCGACCTCGCCGATCACGGCGTCGCCGGGGATGCGCACGTCGTCGAAGTACACCTCGTTGAACGGCGCCCTCCCGGACATGTCCTTCAGCGGGCGGACGGTCACACCGGGGGCGTGCATGTCGACGATGAACATGGTGATCCCGGCGTGCTTGGGGACGTCGGGGTCGGTGCGGGCCAGCAGGGCGCCGAAGTCGGCCCACTGGGCGTTGGTCGTCCACACCTTCTGGCCGTTCACCACCCAGGAGTCCCCGTCGCGGACGGCGCGGGCCTGGAGGCTCGCCACGTCCGATCCGGCGCCCGGCTCGGAGAACAGCTGGCACCAGATGTCGTCGCCGCGCAGCAGGCCGCGCAGGTGGCGCTCCTTCTGCTCGGGCGTTCCGAGGTCGACGAGGGTGGGCCCGCACATGCCGAGCCCGACGATGAACGGGTAGGTCGGGAGATCGAACTCGGCGGCCTCCTCGGCGAAGATCTGCTGCTCGGCGGTGCCGAGGCCCTGGCCGCCGGCCTCCTTCGGCCAGGTGATCCCGGCGTACCCGGCGTCGTACAGCGCGGCCTGGAACTCCTTGGCGCGGCGCAGTTGCTCCTCGGGCGCCGCGTCCGGGTCCGGGTCGGGCGCGTGGGCGCGCAGCCACGCGCGGACACCGGCCCGGTAGTCCTGTGCGGTCATCGGATGTTCCTTTCCGGTCGGTCGTCCCTGTGCTTGGTCTTGGCGTGCTCGGTCGTGGCTTGCTCGGTCATGTCGCGCATCACGGCGCCAGTCCCCGGAGGGCGTCGCGGGCGGTCTCGGCCAGGCGGATCTCCTGGTCGGCGCGGGCCTGAGCCTGCTCGCGGTAGCCGTCATCGGCCATGTGCCCGGCCGCGTAGCGTGCACGCACGCCCACACCGATGCAGGCCGAGCGCCACTGGGCGAACGCGACCCAGTACGGGACGTCCGACACGTCGCGGGACGACTGCCGCGCGTACCGCTCGACGAGGTCCTTCCTGGACGGGAAGCCGGGCACGGCGGTCGCGCCGTGGGTGCCGACCGGCTCGGAATCGCCCGGTTCCTGCCAGGTCGCCACCAGGTAGCCGACGTCGGCCAGCGGATCGCCCGAGGTCGCCAGCTCCCAGTCGAAGACGGCGCGGACGGTGCCGTCCGGGCCGAAGGCGAGGTTCCCCGGACGGTAGTCGCCGTGGACGATCCCGGTCCGCTGCGCCGGGACGTGCGCGGCGAGCAGGTCGTGCACCTCGTCGAGCAGGCCGAGATGCGCGACCTCCGACTGGCGGATCTGCCGGTGCCAGCGCCGTAGCTGCCGTTCGGCGTAACCGGTGGAGCGCACCATCGCGTCGAGTCCCCGGTCGTACGGGTCGAGCGCGTGCAGCGCGACGAGCACCTCGACGAGGCTCTCGCCCGCCCGTGCCCGCGCCGCCGGCTCCAGGCGCGCCGCGTCGGCGGCGTCGGCGAGGACGAGCCCGTCCACGAAGCCCATCACGTAGAAGGGGGCGCCGGCGACGCCGGTGTCGTCGCAGAAGGCCAGCGGCGGTGCCACGGGGACGCCGGTGCCCGCCATCGCCGAGACGAACCGCCATTCCCGCTCCATGTCGTGCGCGGTCTGCAGGATGCCGCCCATCGGCGGGCGGCGCAGCGCGTACGCGGCGCCGGCGGCGTCGGTGACCCGGTAGGTGAGGTTGGACCGGCCGCCCGAGACCAGCGCGAACTCGACCGGAGCCACCAGCCCGTCGACGTTCGCGGCGAGCCACCGCCCCACCCGGTCCCGGTCGATCCCCGGCAGCGGAGGTCCGCCGGGCTGCTCAGCGGCCGACATAGCGCGGCTCCCGCTTCTCCAGGAAGGACCGGACGCCTTCACGGTGGTCCTCGGTGGTGAACAGTTCGCCGAGCGTGGTACTCACCCAGGCGCCGAGGTCGTTCCAGTCGGGGTCGAGGGCGCGCCGGAGGCCGCGTTTCAGGGCGGCGACCGCCAGCGGAGGGTTGGCCGCGATCCGGTGGGCCAGTTCCAGCGCCTCCGGGAGCAGCCGGTCGTCGTCGACGACGCGTCCGACCAGGCCGATGCGCTCGGCGCGTTCGGCGTCGATCACCTCGCCGGTGAACAGCAGCTCGGCCGCGCGCTCGCGGCCGACGAGCTGGGCCAGCCGGCCGATGCCCGCGACATCGC
This sequence comes from Actinomadura sp. 7K507, assembly GCF_004348425.1. GTDB lineage: Bacteria > Actinomycetota > Actinomycetes > Streptosporangiales > Streptosporangiaceae > Spirillospora. The sequence goes on along the minus strand of NZ_SMKK01000177.1, from coordinate 9,162 downwards.
TGCAGAGCCCGCGCTTGACGAACAGCTCGCCGAACTTCGCGCGGCGTGCCGCGACCCGCAGGTCGGCCAGGAGCGCCAGCTCCATGCCCCAGCCGACCGCGGGACCGTTGACGGCGGCGATCACCGGGACGTCGGTGTCGAGCAGCGCACCGGCGGCAGGGGTGATCCGGGGCTCGGGCCGAGGCGCCTCGCCGTCCGCTCCGCCGCTCATCAGCTCGCGGACGTCGTCGCCGGAACAGAAGGACCGGCCCTCGCCGGTCACGACCAGCGCCCGCGCCTCCGTCGTGCGCACCAGCTCGGTCAGCTCGTCATAGGTCTGCCGGCGCAGCGCGTTGTGCACCTGCGGCCGGTCGAGGGTCACGATGCCGACATGCCCGTCGGTCTCGTACCTCACGTCCCGCTCCATATGGCCTCCTGCTGTCATGACCCCGTTTTTATGATGGCCCCGCTTTTCGGTGAAACCGCAAGATTTCCTTTACGAACGTTCGGTCAGGTCTGGCTGGCGGGTGGGACGAGCGGCCACCATGTCGAGCGCGAGCCGCCGGTAGTTCCGTGCGATCTCGGCCCGGCCGAGCGGGCCGTCGGGCGAGAACCAGGCGGCCACGCCGGTGCACATGACGACGATCGCCCGGGACGCCTCCAGTGGGATCGGCGTGCTGAAGACGCCCAGCTCGGCGCCCCGCGTGATCACACCGTCGAACAGCCGCTGCTGCTGGTGGCGCTTGGCGATGTGCCGGCCGCGCACTGGCTCGTCCAGCGCGCGCAGCTCGCTGGTGCCCAGCATGGTGCCGCGCTGGTCCTGGAGGTGGAACAGCACGTGCGTCTCGACGAGCGTGCCGAGCCCGGCCGCCGGCTCGTCGCCGGCCTCGGCGAGCGCCGCGCGGCTGGCCCGGAGCAGGGTCTCGATCCCCCGCTCCATGATCGTCGCCAGGACCTCCTGCTTGGACTCGAAGTGGTAGTAGAGCGCGGCGGGGCTGATTCCCGCGCGCATCGCGATGTCCCGGACGGAGGTGCCGTGGTAGCCGTGCTCGGTCATCACGGCGATCGCGGCGCGCAGGATCCCGTTCTCGCCCGGCCCCTGCCTGGGACCGGGCTCCTGCCGCCCGGGGGTGGGCTTCTGCCGCCCGGGGGCGGGCTCCGGCCCGGCCCCCTCGGGCGTCTCGGGCATCTCGACCGACTCCCGCACGGCCTCAGCCCTTCAGGTCCTTCCCGCCCGCTGTCTTGTCGGAGGCCGCGGCCTTGTTCGGGCCCGCGAAGCGGAACAGGTAGCCGGCGACCTTGCGCATCTGGATCTCCTCGGCCCCCTCGGTGATCCGGTACCGGCGGTGGTGGCGGTAGATGTGCTCGAACGGGGTGTGCCGGGAGTAGCCGAGGCCGCCGTGCACCTGCATCGCGCGGTCGGCGGCCTCGCAGACGAAGCGGTTGGCGCGGTAGTTGCACATCGAGACCCGGTCGCTGATCCGCATGTGCGGCAGCCGGTCCAGCTCCCAAGCCGTCTTGCGGATCAGGCCGCGCAGCATCTCGGCCTCGGTCTGCAGCTCGACCAGCGGCCACTGGATCGCCTGCCGCGTCGCCAGCGGCCGGCCGAACGTCACGCGCTCGCGGGCGTACCCGACGCTGCGGTCCACGCAGTACTGCCCGGCGCCGAGGCCGGAGGCCGCCTGCCGGATCCGGTTCTCGTGGACGAACGTCTGCGCCACGGCCAGGCCCTCGCCCTCCGCGCCGAAGATCGCCGAGTCCGGCACCCGCACGTCCCGGATGGTCACCTCGGCGTGGTCGGTGGGCATGTTGAACGTCCACCAGTGGAAGTCGACCGAGAAGCCGGGCGATTCGGTCGGGACGAAGAACGCGGTGATCCCCCTGGCGTCGCCGTCCTCGCCGCTCGTCCGGGCGAAGACCACGTCGTGGGTGGCCGAGTGCATCCCGGAGTTGAACCGCTTGGCGCCGTTGATGATCCAGTCGCCGCCGTCGCGGACCGCGGTGGTCTCCATCCAGGTCGCGTCGCTGCCGTGCTCGGGCTCGGTGAGACCGAAGCCGATCCGCTTCTCACCGGTCAGCATCGGCTCCAGGTACTCCTGCTTCTGCTCCGGCGTCCCGTACTCCGTCAGCATGTGGACGAACGGGAAGTTCCCGACGACGGACGCCTCGTTCTGCAGGTCGTTGTGCAGGCCGAGCCCCTTGTGCGCCAGGTGCTCGCGGATCACCGCCATGTCGAGGTTCGTCCCGGCGGAGCCGCCGACCTCCTCGGGCAGCCCGTAGCGCAGCCAGCCCGCCCTGTCGGCGCGCCGGAACATCTCGCCGAGCAGTTCCTCCCACTCGGGGCGGGGCACCCCGCCGTTCTCGAAGTCGGTGCGCGCGTACTCGCGGCGGTGGTCGAAGAAGCGCTCGTTGTCGTCCTGCGCCTGGAGCGGCGCGATCTCCCGCTCGATGAACGCGTCCAGCTCCGCGAGCCGCCGGGTCAGCTCCTCCGGAAGGTGGAAATCCACAAAATCTCCTTAACCTTTGTTCAGCCAGCGTGTTCGGCCAGCATCGCACCGAACGTCGGCCCGGAGGAAGAGGGAGACCGGATGGTGGACGCGTTCGGTCCCCCGGCGGGTCGATGGCGCCGGGGGGACCGAACCGGTCGGAGGCTCCGCGTTACGCGACGTCCAGGGCGCGGCGGCGCTCGGCCCACTGGAGGGAGTGCCGGATGGCGTCCTCGATGGTGTACTCGGGTTTCCAGCCGAGCAGGTCCTTGGCCTTCACCGGGTCGACGAAGGCGCCGACGACGTCGCCGGGGCGGGCGGGGGCCTCCTCGGCCTCGAAGCCGTCGCCGACCACCTCGCGGAAGGCGTCGACGAGTTCCCGGACGGTGGTGCCGTCGCCCGTGCCGAGGTTGATGACCTGGTAGCCGGGGCGGCTGCCCAGCGGCGGGACGATCGAGTCGAAGCGGAGCGCGGCCTCGTAGAAGGCACGGGCGATGTCCCAGACGTGGATGTAGTCGCGGATCGCGGTGCCGTCGCGGGTCTCCCAGTCCACCCCGGTGATCTTGAAGGGGACGCCGAGCTCATGGCACTCGATCATCTTGCCCAGCGCGTGCGTGGGCTTGCTGCTCTGCAGGCCGGTCCGCATCTGCGGGTCGGCGCCGATCGGGTTGAGGTAGCGCAGCGAGATGACGCGCAGCCCGTTGGCGCTGGTGAGGTCCTCCAGGAGGAGCTCGGCCATCATCTTCGAGCGGGTGTACGGGTTCTGCGGCTCCAGGACGGACGTCTCTGAGACCGACAGGTCCGCCTCGGGCCGGTACATCCCGGCGGTCGACGCGAAGATCATCCGGTCGCAGCCGTTGCGGACGAGGTGGCCGGCGAGGTCGAGGGTCTTGCTGAGGTTGACCCGGTAGTAGCGCAGCGGGTCGGTCATCGAGTCGGGCACCACGATCAGCGCGGCGCAGTGGACGGTCGCGATGATGTCCGGATGGTTCCGGAAGATCTCGTCCACCAGAGCGCCGTCGCCGATGTCGCCCCGGTAGAAGATCCTGCCGCCGGTGAACTCCGGCCGGCCGGTGACCAGGCTGTCCAGCACCACGGGCGTCACCCCGCGTTCGGCGAAGGCGGAGGCGATGGTGCTGCCGATGAACCCGGCTCCCCCTGTGATCAGGACTTTCATGTGGCATCCCCTGATAGCCAGTGCGTCCCCTGAATCGGTCACGCACAGAATCAGCAGGCAATCGCGAGCGGTCAACGCCACTCACACCACGTGACCGGCTCCGGACGCCGGTGAACCTCCGTCGCCGGCGAGGCGTCCGCGCACGAGTTCTCTCCCGGCCGCCACCAGCGAAGATCTCGGAGCGTGGCGTCGCGGCAAACGGACGTCCGAAACGAGAGCCGAACGAACCGGGGCCGAACGAGCCGGAGCAGAACCGAGCACTGCGCCCGGACAAGTACAGCGTTTGCGGGATCCGCCGGGCGCGGGCAGCGGTCATCGTCGGTGGATGCAACCGATCCGCGTCCTCATCGTGGACGACCACGCGCTCTTCGCCGAGGCCCTCGCCGCCCGGCTGGGGCGGGAGCCCGACCTGGTGATCCTGCCGATCGCCGACGACGTGCGGCGCGCGCTCGCGCTGACCGCCACCGAGCGCCCGCAGGTGCTCGTCCTCGACCTGATGCTCGGCGCCGAGAGCGGCCTGGACGTCCTGGACCAGGTCCGTGAGTCGCATCCGGGCGTCCGGGTGGTCGTGCTGACCGCGATGAGCGACCTGGACGCGCTGGTGCAGGCGGTCCGGCGCGGCGCCGTGGGCTGGCTGGAGAAGACCGAGAGCGCCGACCTGGTCGCCCAGGTGATCCGGTCGGCGGCCCGGCGGGGCGGCTGGATCCCGCCGGACGTGCTGGGCGAGGTCCTGCGCCGCCTCATGCGCGACGACGGGAACCCCGACGGCGGAGCGCGGCTGCTCGCGGAGCTGACGCCGCGCGAGCGGGAGGTCCTGCAGTGCATGGTCGACGGGCTCGGCCGCGCGGAGATCGCGGAACGGCTGGGGCTGTCGGCCAACACCGTCCGGACCCACACGCAGAACCTGCTGGCCAAGCTCGACGTGCACTCCGCGCTGGAGGCGATCACCCTCGCCATGCGCGCCGGCATGCGCCCCTCGAACCCCTGAACCCGCCCCGAACCCTGAACCGGCTGGTGCAAACGGCGTAGGCGGGGGTCGTCTTTTGGGTGATTGCTCCGGTGAAGGCCCTTCTTACGCTCGCCGTGACGAGGCCGAAGGGGTGGGTCGTGGAGATCGACGAAGTCGCGGCGCGGGTGTTCCGCAGCTACTGGGCGGTCCTGCTGGTCATGACGGTCCTCCCGGTGACGCTGGTGGCGCTCCTGATGGCCGGGCAGGAACCGCCGTCGGTGGCCGAGTCGCGGCTGCAGGCGTCCGGCGAGGCGACGGACGCGGGGAGCGGGGACGCGAGCGCGAGCATCGTGGTCAGCAAGGTCAAGGCCTTCGCGACCAGCGACACCCTGCTGCGCGACGTGCTGCGGCGGCAGGGGGTCGACCGGTCGGCGCGGAAGGTCGCGAAGGCGGTCGAGGTGTCCGGGCTCGGGACGTCCACGGTCGTGGAGCTGTCGGTGAAGGACACCGACCCGGTCGTGGCGCGGAAGCTGGCGGACGCGATCGGGGCCGAGGTCGTCAGGGAGATCAACGAGTCCAACCAGAGCGCGATCAGGCAGCGGATGGACGAGATCGACGAACGCTCCCGGGAGCTGGTGGAGAAGCTCGGGCCGCTGGCGCGGGAGGCGGGCGGCCCGGCCCCCGACATCGCGGCGGCGAACGAGCGGGAGCGGGTGCAGTCGGAGCTGGCGGACCTGCGGTCGAACCGCTCGGATCTGCTGACGCAGCTCACCTCGGCGGGGACGGCGTCGGTGGTGCAGCCCGCGGTGCTCGCCCCGGAGTCCGACCCGATCATCATGATGTCGGCGATCGCGGGGCTGGTCGGGCTGGTCGGCGGGATCCTGATCGCGGTCGTGGCCGAGATGCTGCGGCCCACGATCCCGGGCCAGCGGCGGGTCGCGCGGCGGCTCGACGTGCCGCTGCTCGGCTGGGCCGACAAGGGGCCCTCGCAGCTCGCCGACCTCGGCCGCCGGGTGCGGCTGGCGGCGAAGAAGGAGGACGTCGGACGGGTCGCGCTGGTCGGCGCACCCGGGCCGCTGTCCGCCGAGCTGGTGTCGTCGGTGGCATCGGCGGTGTACGGCGACGAGACGCGGCCCGCCCCGGCCAGGCCGGGACAACCCCGGGCGGGCGCTTCAGCACAGGAGAGGCCTGACGACCCCGGCCGGTCCGGGCCCGGCCGGTCCGAGCAGGTGCACGGCAAGCCCGGCGAGAGCCACGCGGACGGCAATGCGCCGTCCCTCAACAGCGGCGGGACCGGCGGCGCGAAGAGCACGTCGGTGGTCCGCGCCGGCGGCGGCGGCGCCGCGGTCATCGCGAAGAAGCCGGCCGAGGTCTCCCCGACGGAGGTCACCCAGCCGGTCCCGGTCCGCCGCGTGTGCCACGTGCACGCGTTCGAGGACATCGACCCGGGCGCGGACGACACGGTCGGCGTGGTCGTGGTGGTCGGGCGGGTGACGACCGTGTCGGGGCTGGAGACGGTCCGCGACCTGGTCGCCGCGTCCGGCTGGCCGCTGCTCGGCGTCGTCGCCACGTCCGGCAAGGCGCCGTCGCGCACCGGCACGACCGGCTCACGCAGGTCCGCCAAAGCCCGCTAGACCGACGGACCCGCTGGCCCGCCAGACCGACAGCGCTTGCCAGACCGACAGGACCCACCAGACCGCCAAGGCCCACCAGACCGCCAAGGCCCACCAGACCGCCAAGGCCCACCAGATCACCAAGGCCCGCCGAACCGGCGAGGCCCGCCCGATCTCCGCCGAGGCCCGCTAGATCAAGGAGAAGCCAGATGAGTTCAGCCGTTCCGTTCTGCGTCCCGCCGCTCACCGACGGGGTGCCGGAGGCGGTCGCCAAGGTGCTCGACTCCCGATGGCTCACCACGGGCCCGGAGACCGCCGCCTTCGAGCAGGAGTTCGCCGACTACCTCGGCGCCGCGCACGTCGTCGCGGTCGCCTCGTGCACGAGTGCGCTGGAGCTGAGCCTGCGCGCGATGGACCTGCCGCCGGGGTCGCCGGTCCTGACGCCGAGCCTGACGTTCTGCGGCGCGATCAACGCGATCCTGCACGCGGGGCACCGTCCCGTCCTGGTCGACATCGACGAGGAGACGCTGGTGCCGAGCCCGGCGACGGTCGCCGCGGCGGCGGCGCGGGTGAAGCCCGCCGCGATGGTCACCCAGAACCAGAGCGGCTACCCGGTGGACGTCCCGGCCCTCGCCGCGGCCGCCGGCCTCGACCGGACGAGAGTGGTGGAGGACACCGCGCACGGACCGGGCGCGGCGCGCGGCGGCGCCCCGGTCGGGTCGTCCTCGCACGCGGCGTGCTTCTCCTTCTACGCGACGAAGAACATGCCGATCGGCGAGGGCGGCGCGGTCGCGACGAGCGACGAGGAGTTCGCCGACCGGGTCCGGTCGATGCGGCTGCACGGGATGAGCAAGGACTCGTGGAAGCGGTACCTGCCGGGCGGGAGCTGGCGGTACGACGTGAAGGCCATCGGGCTGAAGGCGAACATGACCGACGCCCAGGCCACGATCGGCCGCGCCCAGATCCGCTCGCTGCCGGGCTGGCAGGAGGCCCGCGCGGAACTCGTCGCCCGCTACGACGAGGCGCTGGCCGGGGTGCCCGGGGTCGTGCTCCCGCAGCGCGCCGGCCTCGACGGCGTCCAGCACGCCTGGCACCTCTACCAGGTGCGCGTCCCGGACCGCGACGAGGTCGGCGACGCGATGCAGGCGGCGGGCGTCGGGACGTCCGTCCACTTCATCCCGGCGAACCAGCTGACCGCCTACCGGCAGATCCTCGGCGAGGAGGAATGCGGGCGGCTGCCCGTGACCGACCGGGTCGCCGAGGAGCTGCTGTCGCTGCCGCTGTATCCGGGACTGACGGCGGACGGGCAGGCCAAGGTCGTCGCCGCCCTCACCGAGGCACTGCGGACCCGGAGCTGACCGTGCGCTGGTTCCCGCCGCACCGGCCCCGCCAAGCCGCCGCGCCCGCCGCGGCCGCACCGGCCGATCCGCCCGCCGATCCGTTCGCGCTGCTGCTCGACCGGGACGAGATCGTCCTCGCCGGGCAGCGCGGGCGGCGTCTCCTGCGCGGCAGGCGGGTGCTCGTGACCGGGGCGTGCGGGACGGTCGGCGGCGCGCTGTGCCGGCTGGTCTGGCGCCTCGAACCGGCGGCGCTGTGCCTCGTCGACAAGGACGGGCGCGGGCTCGAACGCCTCGCCTGCGAACTGGCCGCCGAGCCGGGCGGCGGCCGCGTCACCCTCGCCGAGGCCGACGTGCGGGACGCGGAACGGGTCGACGGCGTCATCGCGGACGCGCGGCCCGAGCTGCTCTTCCACGCGGCAGGCCTGTACCGGCTGTCCGCGGTCGAGGACGATCCCTGCCGGGGCGTCGCCGGCAACGTGCTCGGCGCCCGGTACGTCGTCGACGGCGCGGTGCGGCACGGGGTGCGCCGGCTCGTGCTCGTCTCGTCCGACCGGGCGGCGGAGCCGACGTCGGTGCTGGGCGCGACGATGCGGCTCGGGGAGCTGCTGCTGCAGACGGCGACGGGCGGCCCGACGTGCTTCGCGGCCGTCCGCGTCGGCGACGTCATCGGCGGGCCGCGCGCGCCGCTCGGCCCGCTCGGGCCGCCCGCGCACCGGATCGCCGCCGGCGAGGTCATCACGATCACGCATCCGGAGGCCGCGCGGCACGTCCTGACGGTGACGGAGGCGGCGGGCCTGCTGATCGAGGCCGCGGCGCTGGCGGAGGAGGCGGAGACGTTCGCCCTCGACATGGGCCGTCCCGTCCCGGTGCTGGACCTCGTGCAGCGGTACGCCGCGCAGCTCCGCTCGCCCGCGGTGACGATCAGGTTCAGCGGGCTCGGGCCCGGCGAGAAGCTCGCCGAGAAGGCGTTCGCCGACTCCGAGCGGCGCATCCGCACCGCTCACCCGAAGATCTGGGGGACCCGGCCGGTGCCGCCGCCCGCCGGGCTGCCGCGGCTGCTCGACGAGCTCGCCGAGGCGGCCGAGTCGGGCGACGCGGCCGGGGTCCGGCTGCTGCTGCGCCGGCTGCTGCCGGAGTACCGCCCGGCCCGGCGCCCCCTCCCGGCCTGCGGGGTGCTCCATGAGTAGAGGTGGCCCGTGGTCGGAGGTGGCCCGTGGTCGGAGGTGGCACGTGATCAGAGGTGAGCCGTGAGTACAGGCAGGAAACTGAGAGTCGCGCAGGTGATCACCCGCTTCAACGGCGGCGGTGGCCGGGTCGCGCTGAACGGGGCGATGGCGCTGCCGGACGGCACGTACGAGCGGGCGATCGTCACCGGCGGCGTCGGCATGGACAGCGAGCCCTCCGCCGGCCGCCCGGCCACGGGACGCGGCACCGTGCTCTACGGCGACGAGGCCGTCGCGAACGCCGCCGCCGGGGACCTCACGCCCGCGGCGCACCGCGCCGGGATGGAGGTCGTCCAGGTGGGGCCGCTGGTGCCGCAGATCTCGCCGCGCGACGACCTCGCCGCGCTGTCCACCCTCACCAGGGTGCTGGCGGAGGGCCGGTACGACGTCGTCCA
>NZ_SMKK01000176.1 GCF_004348425.1 Actinomadura sp. 7K507 | reverse complement strand
GGCTGCAGGACGGTGGCGGGGGAATCCTTGGGCGATCCTGCTGACGCTCTCCCTCGGCTTCTTCATGACACTGCTCGACCTGACGATCGTGAACATCGCGATCCCGAGCATGCTCGACCAGCTGGACGCCTCGCTCGACCAGATCCTGTGGGTCGTCAACGCCTACATCCTGGTGCTGGCCGTCCTGCTGATCACCGCCGGGCGGCTCGGTGACCTGTGGGGCAAGAAGAACCTGTTCATCGCGGGTGTCGCGCTGTTCACGCTGTCCAGCCTCGCCTGCGGCGTCGCGCAGGACCCGACCCAGCTGATCGCCGCCCGCGCCGTGCAGGGCCTCGGCGCGGCGCTGCTGATGCCGCAGACCATGTCGATCATCATCGCCGTGTTCCCGGCGGACCGGCGCGGCGCCGCCCTCGGCATCTGGGGCGCGGTCGCCGGGGTGTCCACGGTCGCCGGCCCGACCATCGGCGGCCTGCTGGTCACCAGCCTCGACTGGCGGTGGATCTTCTTCGTGAACCTGCCGGTCGGCGCCCTCGTGCTGGTCATGGCCGTGATCGTCCTGCCCGGCCACACCCGCACGGTGCGGCACCGCTTCGACCTGACCGGCGTCCTGCTGGCGTCCGCGGCGCTGTTCTGCCTGACGTTCGCGCTCACCGAGGGCCAGAAGCACGACTGGAACGCATGGATCTGGGGCCTGATCGCGGCCGGCGGCGCGCTGTTCGCCGCCTTCGCCGCCCACCAGCGCACCCGGCAGGGCCGCGAGCCGCTCGTCCCGTTCTCGCTGTTCCAGGACCGCAACTTCACCGTCCTGAACTTCGTCGGCGCGGCCGTGTCGATCGGCATGATCGGCGTCTTCCTCCCGATGACGATCTACCTGCAGTCGGTGCTGGGCTACAGCGCCCTCCAGGCGGGACTCATCCTGGCGCCCGCCTCCGCGCTGTCGGCGGTCCTCTCGCCCTTCGCGGGCCGGCTGTCCGACCGCATCGGCGGCAAGTACATCCTCGTCCCCGGCCTCGGCCTCTACGCCGCGGGCATTCTGTGGCTCGCGATCGTCTCCGACGTGGGGGCGCACTGGACCGTGTTCATCGCCCCGGTCACCGTGATCGGGTTCGGGATCAGCGGCGTGTTCCCGCCGATGACCACCGAGGCCACCCGGAACGTCCCGCCGCGGCTCGCGGGCGCCGCTTCCGGCGTCACCAACACGATCCGGCAGGTCGGCGCCGTCCTCGGCAGCGCGGCAGTGGGCGCCGTCATGCAGAACCGGCTCGCGGCCGCCCTCGAGGACGAGGCGACGGCCCGGTCGTCGGCCCTGCCGCCCGAGCTGCGCGACGGCTTCGTGGACGGCTTCGCCGGCGCAGCCGAGGGCGGCCTGGAAGTGGGCGCGGCGGCCCAGGACGGCTCCCAGCAGCAGGCACCGCCCGGCGTCCCCCAGGACGTCGCGGACCGCATCCAGGAGCTCGCCTCCCAGGTGTACTCGCACGGCTTCGTGCACGCCCTGCCGCCGACGCTGGCGCTGCCGATCACGTTCATCACGCTCAGCGCGTTCGCGTGCCTCTTCCTCAGGAACCACCGCAGCGGCGCCCTCGTCAAGGTCGAGCCGGAGAAGGCCGCACTGCCCTCCTGAACCGGCGCGGCCTCCCGGCCCCGGGCTCTTGGCTGAGTACAGCTAGCCGCGGGTGCGGGCGGCCTTTCCGAGGAGCCAGTCGCCCGGCGGGCGGGCCGCGGGTACCAGCATGACCCCCGCCACGGCGGCCAGCATCCCGCCGATGATGAAGATGTATCCGGCGGTCGTCCCGGGGACGATGAGGTCGCCCTCGGGACGGCGCATCGACATCACGAACGCCACGAGGCCCCACATGACGGCGGGGACCGTCGCGCCGAGCCGTCCCCCCATGCCCGTCCCGGCCAGCCGGACCATGACGAAGACCAACCCCACCAGGACGATCGAGGCGGCCGGCACCGGGCCGGCGGTCCAGTTCTGCGCGAACGAGCCGAGCAGCCCGAACACGGCGCCGAGCAGGCCGAGGGCGGCGTAGGCGGCGCCGGACAGGAACGCGTCGAGCGGCGCCTCACCGTCCGGGCGTTCCATGCCGGGATCGGCAGCGGCACCGTCTGCCGGAAGGCCGTTCTTAGCCAGGCTCACCTGGGACTCGTCGTCCTCGTCCACGCCCGTCAGCGTATCGAGCCGTTCAGGCGTCCGGGCCGGTGAGCCCGGCGAACAGGTCCCTCTCGCGGCGCCCGGGGCCCAGCGGCCCCAGCTCACCGGCCTGGAGGATGAAGTGCTCGGTGCCGAACGCCTGCTGGCCCAGGTTGTTCGACAGCGCGAAGAACGGCCCGGCCTCCTCGGGCGCCACGATGATCTGGGTGCGGTGTGCGCGCAGGGCGGCGAGCTTGGCGGGCAGGTGGGCGCGGCCGTCCACGACCGAGGTGACCTGGCCGTCGGGGACGCCGGAGCCCAGCTCGTCCAGCCCGGCGACGCGGGCGAACGGCAGTTTCGCCTCCCGCATCACCGCGATCGCGCGGGCCAGGACGGTCCGCGGGGTGGCGTAGGCGTAGAACTTGGACGCCCGCCACGGTTCCGCCCCCTGTTCGTGGACGCCGTGTTCGTGAACGCCGTGTTCGTTGACGCCGTGCTGGTGGACGGGGCCCTCGTGGGCGGGGTCGGCCGCCAGCTCGTACGCACGCCACGCGACGCGGTGCGCCTGGATGTGGTCGGGGTGGCCGTAGTTGCCGCGCTCGTCGTAGGTGACGATCACGTGCGGCCGGACCTCCCGGATGACCGGGACGAGGTCCAGCGCCGCGGTCTCGACGTCGGCCCGCCAGAAGCAGCGGGGATGGTCGTTCGAGGGGGCGCCCATCATGCCGGAGTCGCGCCAGCGGCCCGGTCCGCCCAGGAAGCGGTGGTCGCTCACGCCGAGCGCCGCGCACGCCTCCGCGAGCTCCCCGATCCGGTACTCGCCCAGGCGGTCCTCCTTGTCGGACGCCAGGTGGCGCAGGTCCTCGGGGATGACCTCGCCCTCCTCACCCAGCGTGCAGGTGACCAGGCATACGTGGGCGCCCTCGGCGGCGTATTTGGCCATGGTCGCCCCGGTCCCGATGGACTCGTCGTCCGGATGGGCGTGGACGAACAGGATCCGCGGCTCCTTCATAGTCAACGAGCCTACTCAGGGAACGGCACCCAGGTGATGACCGCCCTGCACGGAGCGGCCCTCCGCACATCACGATCCGGCACCACGGGCCCCACCACGGCCCCACCACGGGATCGCCGTGGCTCAGTCGCCTCCGCCTCCGCCGGGACCACCGCCGCCGCCACCGCCGCCGCCGGGGCCACCACCGCCGCCGCCATCGCCGGTGGGCGGCGGGTCGTCCGGAGTGGTCGTCGGCGGGTCGTCCGGAGTGGTCGTGGGCGGGTCGTCCGGCGGGGGCGTCGTCGGGTCCTGCGTCGGGAAGGACGTCTGCGGCGGCGGCGTGTTCTCGCGCGTCCGGGTCCGGGTCGGCGTCGGTTCCTGCTCGGTCTCCTCGTCGGTCGGGGTCTCCTCGACCGACGCGGAGTCGGTGACCGACGGCGTGACGGGCGAGTTCGGGGAGTCGCCCCCTCGGGTCGACATGAACAGGCCCACGACCACCGCCACCGCGACGATGCCCGCGATGGCCGCGACGATCGGCCACTTGGACTTGCGCTCGGGCTCCCACTCGTCGTAGCGGCCGCGTCCGGCGCCGCCGCCGGCGCCGTACGGGGGCTGCGCGGGCGGCAGGTTCCCGGTGTAGTCGCGGGGCGCGACCGGGCGGGTCCCCTGGCCCGGCGCACCGGCCATCATCCCCGCTGCGGCCCCGCCCGCGGCGAGCGTCGAGCCCTCCGCGAGCATCGTGGTGGCCTGCGCGGGGTCGTCCATGCGGGTCTGCCCGGCGCCGCCCGGACCGCTGCCGATCAGCGCCATCATGAGCTGCTGCGCGGTCGGCCGCCGCTCCGGCTCCTTGACCAGGCACGCCCCGATCAGGCGGTGCAGGTTCTCCGGGACGCCCTCCAGCGACGGCGGCTCGTGCATCACCCGGTTGATCACCGCGACGACGGTGTCGTCGCCGAACGGCGGCCGTCCGGTTGCGGCGAACACCATCGTGGTCGCCCACGCCCACACGTCCACGGCCTCGGTGAGCGTGGCGCCCGCCACCTGCTCGGGCGCCATGTAGGAGGGGGTGCCGATCGCCTTGGTCGCGGCGGTCTGCCCGGTGTCCAGGGCCCGCGCGATCCCGAAGTCGATCACCCGCGGGCCGTCCGGCGCCATGATCACGTTGTGCGGCTTGAAGTCGCGGTGCACGATCCCGGCCTGGTGGATCGCGACCAGCGCGGTCGCGGTGCCGATCGCGAGCCGGTCCAGCGCCGCGCCGATGATCGGACCGGTCTCGGTGATCTGCTTGTACAGCGACGGGCCCGGCACGTACTCGCTGGCGATGTAGGGCTGGTCGCCCGCGACGTCGGCCTCCAGGACCTGCGCGGTGCAGAACCGCGCCACCTGCTTGGCCGCCTGCGCCTCACGGACGAACCGGTTGCGCGCCATCGTGTCGCCGGCGAGGTCCGCACGCAGAAGTTTGATCGCGGCCTTGTTCCCGGAGGGGTCGACACCCGCGTAGACGACGCCTTGGCCGCCTTCACCGAGCCGTTCGACGATCTCGTACGAGCCAAGCCGCTGGGGATCTCCCGGCTGCAGCTCCGGCATTGACACTCCTCAAGCCCGCGACGACGAAAGTGTTTGGGGAAGCTTTGAGCTTACGCGAGCGCCGACCCGGGCACGGGCCATTCCCCGCCCATCATGTGACGACCCGTGATCATACGGCCCGGGAGGCCACCATGCCCCGTACTTCGGCACCGTCACCGAACGGATCGAGCCCCTACTGGCAGACTCGGATGCCATGAGCATCAGCTATCCGCGGCAGAGCGCCCGCACGCGAAGGTTCAGCCTGGGCGTTCCGCGCGCTTTCCAGATCGCGCCGGACGAGACACGCGTCGCGTTCCTGCGCACCAGGGCGGGCGACGACCCGGTGACCTGCCTGTGGACGCTGGACACCGCCACCGGGGAGGAGCGCTGCGTCGCCGACCCCGCGGCGCTGGACGTCCCGGGCGAGGAGAACCTGCCCGCCGAGGAGCGGGCCCGGCGCGAGCGTGCCCGCGAGCAGGCGGGCGGCATCGTCGGGTACGCCACCGACCGCGCCATGCGGCAGGCCGTCTTCACGCTGGGCGGACGCCTCTACGTCGCCGACCTGGACACCGCGCTCGTCCGCGAGCTGCCCGCCCAGGCGCCCGTCTTCGACCCTCGTCCCGACCCGGCCGGACGCCGCATCGCGTACGTGTCGGGGCGGACGCTGCGGCTGATCGAGATGGACGGCACGGACGACCGGGCGCTGGTCCAGCCGGAGTCGGACCAGGTCTCCTACGGCCTCGCCGAGTTCGTCGCGGCCGAGGAGATGGGCCGGATGCGCGGCCACTGGTGGTCCCCGGACGGCGGGACGCTGCTCGTCGCCCGGGTCGACGAGACCCCGGTGCAGCGCTGGCACATCGCCGACCCCGCCAACCCCGACGCCGCACCCGCCGAGATCGCCTACCCGGCCGCGGGCACCCCGAACGCGATGGTGTCGCTGGCGCTGCTCAAGGTCGACGGCGGCCGGCTCGGCGTCGCCTGGGACCGCGGCATGTTCCCCTACGTCGTGACGGCCTCCTGGGACCGGCACGGCCTGCTGATCGTCGTCCAGCCGCGCGACCAGCGGGTCCAGCGGGTGCTGCGGGTCGACCCGTCCAACGGGGAGACGGCCCTCCTGCACAACGAGCACGACCCGGTGTGGACGGAGATCGTCCCCGGCCTGCCCGCCCGGACCGGCGGCGGCGACCTCGTCTGGGCCACCGAGGACCGCGAGGCCGGCACGCGCCGGATCACCGTCGCGGGCACGCCCGTCACGCCCCCCGGCCTGCAGATCCGGTCGGTGCTCGGGGTGGACGGCGACGCGATCCTGTTCACCGCCTCGGAGGACCCCACCGAGATCCACCTCTACTCCTGCGCGGGCGGCGAGGTGACGAAAATCACCGAGGGGCAGGGCGTCTTCGGCGGCGTCCGCTCGGGCGGGATCACCGTGGTCACGGGAGCGCGGCTGGACCGTCCCGGCACGGAGATCGAGGTTCGCACGCCGTCCGGTGTCCACCCGGTGGTGTCTCTCGCCGAGACGCCGGTGATCACTCCGCGGGTGGAGCTGCTGCGGTCGGGGGACCGCGAGATCCGCACGGCCGTGCTGCTGCCGTCCGGCTGGCGGTCCGGCGACGGCCGCCTGCCCGTCCTCATGGACCCCTACGGCGGGCCGCACGCGCAGCGCGTCCTCGCCGTCCAGCGGGCGTACTGCGAGCCGCAGTGGCTCGCCGACCAGGGCTTCGCCGTGGTCATCGCCGACGGCCGCGGCACGCCGGGACGCGGGCCCGGCTGGGAACGCGCCGTCCACGGCGACTTCGTGGAGCCGATCCTGGAGGACCAGATCACCGCGCTGATCGAGGCGGCGCGCCGGCATCCCGCCGCGTTCGACCTCGACCGCGTCGCCATCCGCGGCTGGTCGTTCGGCGGCTGGCTGGCGGGCCTGGCGGTGCTGCGCCGACCGGACGTCTTCCACGCCGGCATCGCGGGCGCGCCGGTCACCGACTGGCGCCTGTACGACACCCACTACACCGAGCGCTACCTGGGCCACCCTGACGAGGAGCCGGAGAACTACACCGCCAACTCCCTCATCGAGATGGCCGGGGAGCTGAAGCGCCCCCTCATGATCATCCATGGGCTGGCGGACGACAACGTCGTCGCCGCGCACACGCTCCGCCTGTCCTCCGCCCTCCTGGCCGCGGGACGCCCGCACACCGTCCTGCCGTTGTCAGGCGTGACCCACATGACCCCGCAAGAGGTGGTGGCGGAGAACCTCCTGCACCTACAGGTCGACTACCTCAAGCAGTCGCTCTCCCGCTGACCTGTTCAGGTTCCGTGCCAGGAGCGCCACAGGGCGGCGTAGGAGCCGTTCGCGGCGATCAGTTCGTCGTGGGTGCCGAGTTCGGTGATGCGGCCGTCCTCCACCACGGCCACGCGGTCGGCGTCGTGGGCGGTGTGGAGGCGGTGGGCGATCGCGACCACGGTCCGGCCGTCCAGGACGGCGGCGAGCGAGCGCTCCAGGCGGCGGGCGGCGCGCGGGTCGAGGAGCGAGGTCGCCTCGTCCAGGACGAGGGTGTGCGGGTCGGCCAGGACCAGCCTGGCGAGCGCCAGCTGCTGCGCCTGGGCGGGCGTCAGCGTCGCGCCGCCGGAGCCGACGAGCGCGCCGAGGGCGGGGCCGTCCCAGTCGACCGCCTCCAGAACCCGCTCCATCTCGGTGTCGGACGCGCCCGCGCGGGCCATCACGAGGTTCTCGCGGAGCGTCCCGCGGAACACGTGGTGCTCCTGGGTGACCAGTGCGACGTGGGAGCGCAGGTCGTCCAGCCCCAGTTCGACCAGCGGGACGCCGCCGTCCGAACCGCTCTCCCCCGAGGGGGGACGACCCCCCACACCCCCCGGCGCGCCTCCGGCGCCTATGGTGACCGAGCCCGATCGCGGGCCGTCGACACCGGCGAGCAGGCGGCCGAGCGTGGACTTTCCGGCGCCGCTGGGGCCGACCATCGCGAGACGTTCGCCGGGTCTCAGGTCGAGGTCCACGCCGTGCAGCACATCCGAGCCGGGGCGGTAGGAGTAGCGGACGCCGCGTGCCGTGAGCCGCTCCCCCGACGGGCTGCGGCCGTTCGGCGTGCGGTCCGGCGGGACGTTGCCGACGCCGAGCAGGCGGGCCAGGGACGCGCCGCCGAGCTGCAGTTCGTCCAGCCACGACAGCATCGTGTCCACCGGCTCGATGAGCTGCTGCGCGTACAGGGTCGCGGCGGTCACCTGCGCCAGCGACGCCATGTCGTTGATGTAGAGGAGGCCGCCGCACAGCAGCGTCGCCACGACGGGCAGCACGAAACCGATCTCGGCGATCGGGAACAGGACCGTGCGCAGCCGCAGCGTGTAGCGCTCGGCCTTGTACGAGGCGGCGATGTCGGCGTCGCTTCGCGCGTGCCGGCGGCCGGCGAGGCCGAGCGCCTCGACCGTCCGGGCGCCCTGGACGGTCTCGGTGAGCCCGCCGGCGATGTGCGACCACGCCTCGTTCTCCCGCAGGTAGCCGCGGTGGGCGCGGGGCAGGTACCAGCGCATCACCGCCCACAGCAGCGGGACGGCGATCAGGGCGGGCAGCGCGACGAGCGGGCCGTTCAGCAGCAGCGCGCCGACCGTGAACGCGCAGACGACGATGGCGATGACCGTTTCCGGCATCGCGTAGCGGGCGGAGGTGCTCAGAGCGTCCACGTCCCGGGACGCGCGGGTGACCAGGTCGCCGGTGCCCGCGCGCTCGACCCTCGACAGCGGCAGCGCCAGGACGCGGTCGACGAATTCCTCGCGCAGGCCGGCCAGCACCCGTTCGCCGAGTCTCGCGGAGGCGAAGTAGGCGTACCTGGTCAGGACGGCCTGGACGATGACGAACGCGGCGATGGCCAGCCCGGTCGTGTCGATGTCGGCCCGGCCGTCGCGGACGTCCTCGACCAGGGCGCCGAGGAGGCGCGGCGTCACGAGGCCCGTGGCGGCCGCCAGCGCGTGTAGGGCGAGGACCACGGCGAGGTCCCGGGGGTACCGCAGGACGAGACGCCGCGCGTACGCCCGCACCTGCGGGGGCGTCGCCACCGGCAATGTCTCGGCGCTCACGTCTCGGCCCTTTCCACGGTCTCTTCCCTTGGCGAGGCCTGTTCCCTGGTTGAGGCCTCTTCCCTGGTCGAGGCCTCTTTCCTTGGCGAGGTCTCTTCCCTTGGCGAGGCCTCTTCCCTGGTCACCGTGGCCGTGTAGCGGGGCTCGATGTCCAGCAGGTCACGGTGGGTTCCCTCCGCCGTCACCTGGCCGTCATGGACGAAGGCCACGTGGTCGGCGCGGGCCAGCATGAGCGGGCTCGTCGTGCACACCACCGTGGTGCGCCCCGCGCGCGCTGGGCCGAGCCGGTCGGCGATGCGCGCCTCCGTGTGCGCGTCCACCGCGCTGGTCGGCTCCACCAGGACGAGGACGTCCGGATCGGCGACGAGTGCCCGTGCCAGGCGGAGTCGTTGTTGCTGGCCGCCGGAGAACTCCCGTCCCGCCTCGACCACGTGCGCGTCCAAGCCGACGGAGTCGACGATGTCCTCGGCGCAGGCGGCACGGACGGCGGCGTTGAGCGCGGCGCCGCCGGCTTTCGGGCCGCGTTCCGGCGCGAGGCTCTCGGCGAGCCGCCCGGAGAAGAGGCGGTCCTCGTTCACGGCGACGAGGATCCGCCGCCGGACGTCCGCGACGGTGTCCAGCGGGACGCCGCCGTAGTCGACCGCGCCCCGCCGGTACCGTCCGAGCCGGTCGGCGATGGCCTGCGCGTCGCGCGGGTCGTCCGCCGCGATCGCGGTGACCCGGCCGGGACGCACGACCAGCCCGGAGGCGATGTCGGTCATCTCGGCCGGCGCCGCCGGGCGTGCCGTCCCGGTGTGCGGCAGCTCCGGCTCGATGTCCAGCAGGGCGGTGACCCTGCCCGCCGCGACCAGTCCCTGGGTGATCCGGCCCGCGGCCTCCCCGAGGGTCTTCAGCGGGACGATCAGGAACACCGCGTAGCCGTAGAACGTGACCAGCTCCCCCACGCCGATCGTCCCCTGGACGGCGAACCGGGCCCCGGCCCAGGTCACCAGCGCGATCAGCAGGCCGGGCAGCAGCACCTCGGCGCCGTTCAGCCGCGTCTCGGCCCGCGCGGCCGCCACCCCGGCCGCCCGGACCCGCTGCGACTCGGCGCGGTAGCGGCCGGAGAACAGCGCCTCGCCGCCGATGCCGCGCAGCACCCGCAGGCCCGCGACCAGGTCGGTGGTGTGCGTGGACAGCTCGCCGACCAGCTCGCGGTGCGCCAGCTCCCGGTCCCGGAGGGGACGCAGCAGCGGTGCGGCGATCACCAGGATCAGCGGGACGCCCACCAGCACGATCAGGCCGAGCGGCGGCGAGGTGGACAGCAGGATGCCGGCGACGGCGACGATGGCGACCACGGCGCCCGCCCCGCGGGAGACGATGTCCAGGGCCCCGCCGATGTGGTTGACGTCGGTCATGCCGGCGCTCACCACCTCGCCCGCGCTCAGCCGCTTCGGCAGCGTCCCGCCGAGCCGGGTGGCCTGCCGGGTGACGAGCTGGGCCGTCCGGTAGGAGGCGGCCAGCCAGTTGTACGTCGCGAACCGGTGCCGGACGGCCCCCGTCACGGCCTGCACGACGCCGAGGGCGAGGAGCGCGGCGGCCCACGCCACGAGCGCGCTCTCGTCCCGCGCCACGACGCCGTCGCCGAGGGCGCGGCCGATCGCGGCGGGCATCAGGGCCTGGCTGAGCATCCAGACCACGCCGAGGACCGCGCCCGCGGTGGCGGTGCGCCACTGGACGCGCAGCAGCCACAGCAGGTAGCGCGCGGGGGATCTGTGGTCGGGCGTGCCAGGATCTTTTTCCGGCAACGGCTTCACAGACGAAGGTTATGTAGCCGGACACCCGGAGTTCGACTGGTTTTTCGGCGATGGCGGCTGGTTCCGGCCTGTCCGCAAATACCCGCCCGGACGCGTCCGGGGGGTGCGTGCTCCGGCGCGGACACGCTAAGGTCTGGATCAACGGAGCGACGCTTCTTCCCGCTCCTTGAGCCGGGACTCCGGCGGCTAGGCCAATGCCGCTCCCCCGGCGCGGCCCCGTCCCGCTCCCCAGCGGGAATAAAGCCGAGCGCCACAGCCGTTGCCATGTGAACGATTTTCGTCCTCGGAAGGCACTTGCGGCCAGGTCACCGGGCCGGACGAAAGCCGTTCAGCCAGCCGACTTTCCGGAAGCCTTGTGAGCACCATCAGTCAGCAGACGTATCCCTTCACGCCGGGAGCCGAGGACAGGATCGACCTGCTCCTCATCGACGACGACCCCGGCGACGTCCTCATGGTCGAGAAGATGCTCGCCGAGAGCGGCGTCGACGTCGAGATCAGCGTCGCCGGCGACCTGTCCGCCGCCAGGCGGACGCTGACGCGCCGCACCCAGTGCATCCTCGTGGACCTGTCCGCCCCCGGCATCGACGGGCTGGACGGCCTGCGGCAGGTGCTCGCCCTCCCCAGCCCCGCCGCCGTCGTCGTCCTCACCGGGTTGGACGACGCCCACCTGGGCGTGCAGGCCGTCGCCGCGGGCGCCGAGGACTACCTGGTCAAGCAGGAGGTGGACGCGCCGCTGCTGGCCCGCGCGATCCGCTACGCCATCGAGCGCAAGCGCTCGGAGGAGACCGAGCGGCGGCTCGTCGAGGCCCGCATCCTCGGCCGCGAGAACGCCCGGCTGGAGCGCGGCCTGCTGCCCGTCCCGCTGATCGACGACCCGTCGCTGCGGCACCACACCCGCTACCGGCCCGGCCGGCGGCGGGCGCTGCTCGGCGGCGACTTCTACGACACCGTGCAGACCGAGGGCGGCGCGGTCCACCTGATGATCGGGGACGTGTGCGGGCACGGCCCGGACGAGGCGGCCCTCGGCGTCCAGCTCCGGATGGCGTGGCGGACGCTCGTGCTGGCCGGGCACACCGGCGAGCAGCTCCTCGGCACCCTGGACACCGTCCTCGGCCACGAGCGGCGCAGCGAGGAGATCTTCACCACCCTCTGCATGATCACGATCGCGCCGTCGCGGCGGACGGCCCGGATGCACCTGGCCGGCCATCCCGCGCCGCTGCTGTTCCGCGACGAGGGGGCCACCGGAGGGCCGGCCGGAGGGGGCGGGTTCGAGGTGGCGGCGCTGCCCGACTACGCGCACGGCCCGGCGCTCGGCCTGCTGCCCGGCGCCGAGTGGCCCACCACCGAGATCGACCTCGGCGAGTCCTGGGCGCTGATGCTCTACACCGACGGCCTGATCGAGGGGAAGGTCGACGAGGGCTCCGACCGGCTCGGCACCGACGGGCTGGTCGAACTGGCCCGCGGGGCACGCGGCGGCGGCGCGACGGGGCGGTCCCTCATCGACGAGCTCGTCACCGAGGTGGAGCGCCTCAACGGCGACTCCTTGACCGACGACCTGGCCGTCCTCCTGCTGTCCCGGCAGGATGCCGAGGGGGCGGTGGGGCGTCCGGCGCGGTTCTGACCAGGTGCCTTTGACCTTCGTCAATGTCTTCTGCGTCACTTGAGGGAGAAGTTCCGGAACGTCCTGTGAAGTCACTCACCGCCCTGTTCGTCCGGGAACGGCCTCAGTACCCGTTCCGCTGCACCCATAGCCCAGGGCTATCGAAACGAGTGCGTTGATGACTTGGAACTCTCGGCCCAGGCCGACGTAGCTTTCGCCATGTGGCTATAGCGATACCCGCGATCTACCGATCGACAGTCGGCAAGAAGGCCGTCATGGCCGTGACCGGCGTAATCCTCGTGCTGTTCCTGATCTCGCACATGATCGGGAACCTGAAGATCTTCTACGGCGCGGAGGACTTCAACCACTACGCGCACTGGCTGCGCACGATCGGCGAGCCCGCGGTACCGCGCCGCACCGTCCTGACGCTCATCGAGATCGTCCTGGCGGTGGCGGTCGTCCTGCACATGTGGTCGGCGGTGTCGCTGGCCCGCCGCGCGTCGGCCGCGCGTCCCGTCAAGTACCAGTCGAAGAAGAACAAGTCGCACGCGCAGGGCTATGCCACCCGCACGATGCGGTACGGCGGCGTCATCATCGCGTTCTACATCGTCTGGCACCTGCTGGACCTCACGTTCTTCGTCGTGAACCCGCTCGGCGCCGACGACACCCCCTACCAGCGGATGATCGCCGGCTTCGACCCGTCCCGCTGGTACATCACCGCCTTCTACGTCGTCGCGGTGGTCCTCGTGGGCCTGCACCTCCACCACGGCATCTGGAGCGCCTTCCAGACCCTCGGGCTGCGCACCCCGCGCAGTGAACGCCTCCTCCGCGGCCTGGCCGTGAGCGTCGCCGTACTCCTGACGCTCGGCTTCACCGCCGTCCCCGTCTCCATCACGTTCGGATGGGTGAGCTGAACATGATCGACAGCTTCTACAGGTCCGGCGAGCCGATCGCCGACGCCAAGGCCCCCGCGGGCTCCATCGAGGACCGCTGGACGACCCGCAAGTTCGAGGCCAAGCAGGTCAACCCCGCCAACAAGCGCAAGAAGAAGATCATCATCATCGGGACGGGCCTGGCGGGCGGCTCGGCCGGCGCCACCCTCGGCGAGGCCGGCTACCACGTCCAGCAGTTCTGCTTCCAGGACTCCCCGCGCCGCGCCCACTCGATCGCCGCGCAGGGCGGCATCAACGCCGCCAAGAACTACCGCAACGACGGCGACAGCGTGTACCGGCTGTTCTACGAGACGGTGAAGGGCGGCGACTTCCGCTCCCGCGAGTCGAACGTGTACCGGCTCGCCGACATCTCCCGGAACATCATCGACCAGTGCGTCGCGCAGGGCGTCCCGTTCGCCCGCGAGTACGGCGGGCTGCTCGACAACCGCTCGTTCGGCGGGACGCAGGTCTCCCGCACCTTCTACGCCCGCGGGCAGACGGGCCAGCAGCTGCTGCTCGGCGCCTACCAGGCGCTGATGCGGCAGGTCGACGCCGGCAACGTCGAGCTGTACGCGCGGCACGAGATGCTCGACCTGATCATGGAGGACGGCCGGGCGCGCGGCGTCGTCGTCCGCGACCTGATCAGCGGCGAGATCAAGAACTACACGGCGGACGCGGTCGTGCTGGCGTCCGGCGGCTACGGCAACGTGTACTTCCTGTCCACGAACGCGATGGGCTCGAACGTCACCGCGTCCTGGCGCGCCCACCGGCACGGCGCGCTGTTCGCCAACCCGTGCTACACGCAGATCCACCCGACGTGCATCCCGGTCAGCGGCGACCACCAGTCCAAGCTGACGCTGATGTCGGAGTCCCTGCGCAACGACGGCCGGGTGTGGGTGCCGAAGAAAGCGCGGGGCGCGGAGACACGCGGCGCGGGGACACGCGACAGCCGCAAGCCGTCCGAGATCCCGGAGGACGAGCGCGACTACTACCTGGAGCGCATCTACCCGTCCTTCGGCAACCTCGTCCCGCGCGACATCGCGTCCCGCGCCGCGAAGAACGTGTGCGACGAGGGACGCGGCGTCGGCCCCGGCGGGCTCGGCGTCTACCTCGACTTCGCGGACGCGATCGGCCGGCTCGGCCGGGACAAGGTCGAGGCCAAGTACGGCAACCTCTTCGAGATGTACGAGCGCATCACCGGCGAGAACCCGTACGACACGCCGATGCGCATCTACCCCGCCGTCCACTACACGATGGGCGGCCTGTGGGTGGACTACGACCTGGAGTCGAGCATCCCCGGCCTGTTCGTCATCGGTGAGGCGAACTTCTCCGACCACGGCGCGAACCGCCTCGGCGCGTCCGCGCTGATGCAGGGCCTCGCGGACGGCTACTTCGTCCTGCCGAACACGATCGGCGACTACATCGCCCGCAACGAGTTCGGGCCGGTCGCGGACACCGCGGTCCTGGCGGCCGAGGAGCGGGTGACGTCGCAGATCGACAGGCTCCTGTCGGTCGACGGCGACCGGTCCGTCGACTCGTTCCACCGCGAACTGGGCCACATCATGTGGGAGTACTGCGGGATGGAACGCACCGAGGAGGGGCTGCGCAAGGCCCTCGACCTCATCCCGGCGCTGCGCCAGGAGTTCTGGGAACGCGTCAAGGTCACCGGCAAGGGCGAGGAGCTCAACCAGCAGCTGGAGAAGGCGGGCCGCGTCGCCGACTTCTTCGAGCTGGCCGAGCTGATGGTCATCGACGCGCTGCACCGCGCCGAGTCGTGCGGCGGCCACTTCCGGGCCGAGAGCCAGGACGAGGACGGCGAGGCCAAGCGCGACGACGACGGGTTCGGCTACGTCGCCGCCTGGGAGTGGGCCGGTGAGGGCGCGAAGCCCGTCCTCCACAAGGAGGCCCTGAACTTCGAATACGTCAAGCCGACGCAGCGGTCTTACAAGTAGCAGAGGTCCTACAGGAATCATGAAGCTCACACTGCGCGTCTGGCGCCAGAGCGGCCCCCGGGACAAGGGGAGGATGGTCGAGTACGAACTCGACGACGTCTCCCCGGACGCCTCCTTCCTGGAGATGCTCGACGTCCTCAACGAGAGGCTCATCGCCGAGGGCGGCGAGCCGATCGCGTTCGACCACGACTGCCGCGAGGGCATCTGCGGCATGTGCTCGCTCGTCATCAACGGCACCCCGCACGGCCCGGAGCGCGCCACCACGACCTGCCAGCTCCACATGCGCAAGTTCGAGGACGGCGAGGTCATCGACATCGAGCCGTGGCGGGCGGCGGCGTTCCCGGTCGTGAAGGACCTGGTCGTCGACCGCTCGTCGTTCGACCGGATGATCCAGGCGGGCGGCTACATCAGCGCGCCGACCGGCACCGCCCCCGAGGCGCACGCGACGCCCGTCCCGAAGCCGGACGCCGACCGCGCCTTCGAGGCCGCCGAGTGCATCGGCTGCGGCGCGTGCGTCGCGGCCTGCCCGAACGGCTCGGCCGCCCTGTTCCTCGGCGCCAAGGTCACCCACCTCGGGCTGATGCCGCAGGGGCAGCCGGAACGGTGGGACCGCGTCGTGTCCATGCTGGAGACCCACGACGAGGAGGGCTTCGGCGGCTGCACCAACACGGGCGAATGCACCGCCGCCTGCCCCAAGGGCATCCCGCTGGACGTCATCGGGCGGCTGAACCACGACTACCTGAAGGCGGCCGCGGGCGGCAAGAAGCGCTGACCCCTTCCCCCCAAGCAGGCCCCGCCCGGAGTACCGGGCGGGGCCTTTTCACGCCGGACCCTTCTACTGTGGACACATGACGATCACGCTGGTCCCTTACCACCAGGACGAACGACTGCCCGACTCGTCCTTTCCGCTTCCAGGTCCCGATTTCATCCCGGTGACGCGGGAGCTGCCGGAGGGCGACATCTGGGAGCGCCTCGCCGCGCTGTTCGAGCTGGTGTCCGCGGAGGTCACCGACCAGGTCATCGGCGGGACGAGGCCGTCGGTGGTGTCGGGCGACTGCCTGGTCGCCGAGGCCGTCCTCGCCGGCGTCCAGCGGGCGGGCGTGGACGCCTCCATCGTCTGGTTCGACGCGCACGGCGACATCCATTCGATGGAGAGCTCCACGTCGGGCTACCTGGGCGGGATGCCGCTGCGGCAGATCATCGGCGCCGATCCCGAGCTGCTCGCGGACCGGCTGGGGCTGCGCCCGCTGCCCCAGGAGCGCGCCGTCCTGGTGGACGCCCGCGACCTCGACCCGGCCGAGGCGGAGTTCCTGGCCGCGTCGCGGGTCCGGCGCTGCACGGTGGACGACGTCGTCCTGCCCGATGGTCCTCTCGTGCTCCACATCGACGTGGACGTGATCGACAAGAGCGAGCTGCCCGGCCTGAAGTACCCGGTCGGGGGCGGACCGTCGTACGAGGCGGTGCTCGCGTCGGTGCGGCGCATCATGGCCACCGGCCGCGTGGCGGCGCTGGACGTCGCCTGCCCCTGGCATCCGCCGGAAGGCGACGAGGACACCGTCCGGGCCCGTCTCCTGAGCGATCTCCTGACCGCCTAACCCGGCCACTTTCGCTTCCGCACAAAGTCCCTGACCGGGTCGAGATCTTGCAGTACGGTATGCACGTGCATAAGACAGTGCATGTGCATGGACGAATGCACGGTATTGCCGCAACGGCACTCGCGGTGCACCGGTCGATACTGTGCGTGGACGTCCAAGGCTACGGGGGCCGGACCAACCCGGACCAACTCACCGTGCGCAGGGGCCTGTTCGAGGCCCTTTCCGAGGCGCTGGCCGGATCCGGCGTACCCGAGGTGTCCTTCGAGTCGGAGGACCGCGGGGACGGCGCGCTCATCATCGTCCACCCGGACGTGCCGAAGGAACGGCTGGCCGGCCCTTTCCCCCCGAAGCTGGCGGCCGCCCTCGAACGGCACAACGGCAGCGCCCCACCGGGGGCACGCATCAAGATCCGCGTCGCCCTGCACGCCGGGGAGGTCCTCTACGACGCCCACGGTGTCACCGGCAGCGCGATCGTCACGGCGTGCCGGCTCCTGGACGCGGATCCGCTCAAGGACGCCCTGCGCGACTCCCCCGGCGCGGTCGGGCTGATCGCGTCCGACTGGTTCTACCAGGAGGTCGTCCGGCAGTGCCCGACGTGCGACGCCGACACGTACCGTCCGGTCGCGGTGTCGGTCAAGGAGACGCACACACGCGGCTGGATACGCCTCGTGGGCTGCCGCACCGCCCCCACGCGCGTCCACCGGCTCCTGTCCCTGCATCCCGGCGCGGAGATCTCGGTCCCGGCGGCCGCCGCCCTCCTCGACGTCCCCGCAGACGAGACCGGCGTCATCCTGCGCGATCTCCGCCTCGAGGAATGCGCCGAGGGCCGCTTCCGCGTACCCGCACTCGACGACGGCCTCACCGGCGCGGAACGCACCGACGCCCTCCGGCGCGTCCTGGCCTGGTACCTCGGGACCGCCGACAACGCCCGCCGCATCCTGTGCCCCGACCGCATCACCGCGACGCTCACCCTCCCGGATGCCCCCGGCCTCCCCCTCACCTTCACCTCGGCGGACGAGGCGCGCGGGTGGTGCGAGGCCGAGCGGCTCAACCTGATCGCCGCCGCCCGCGCCGCGGCCGACGAAGGCCAGCACGACATCGCGTGGCGGCTCCCGCTGGCCCTGTGGACGTTCTTCTTCCTCCGCAGCCCGTGGACCGACTGGATCGAGTCCCTCGGCGACGGCCTCGCGTCCGCCGAACACCTCGATGACGACCGCGGCATCGCCTATGCCCTCGCCGGGCTCGGTCACGCGAGCCAGCACCGCTGGAACTTCGAGGAGTCGATCGACCTCTTCGGCGCGGCCCGCGACATCTTCGTCCGGATCGGCGACCGGAGCGGTGAGGGCTGGGCCCTGCACGGCCTCGGCTACGCCTGCCGCCGCCTCCAGCGTTTCCGCGAGGCGGTCGTCCACCACGGGCGGTCCCTGCGCCTCGCCCGGGAAGCCGGGGAACGCCCGAGCACCGGCATGGCCTTGACCGCCCTCGGCTACGCGCACGCGGGACTCAACGAGTTCACCACGTCGCTCGGCTACTTCGAACAGGCCCACGCCATCGCCGCCGACCCCCACGCCGAAGGCTGGGCGCTGCACGGCCTCGGCTACTCCCGCGCCGGGCAGGGCGACTTCGACGCCGCCATCGTGCATTACAGAAAGGCCCTGGACGCCTTCCGGGAGGCGCGCGACCGCCCTGGCCAGGGCGAGACCCTTTACAACCTCGGCCGAGCCCACCTGCACATGGGACGCCATGGCGCCGCCCGCCACTGCTGGATCAGCGCCCTCGCCATCTTCGAGGACCTCCAGACACCCCAGACGGCCGGCGTCCTCGCTCGCCTCCGCTCCCTCGACCCACGATCATGAGGCCCATGACCCTCCAGGACCACATGCGCCACGCGGCCGGAGAAGCCCTGCGTTCCTTCCCGGACGCCCTTCGCCCTGACATCTACGTCATCTCGCTCCGCATCTCGCACGGCGAGTACTCGAACGTCCACCAGCTCTGGGACTATCCGTACGACCCGTACATGGCCATCGGCTACAACACGGAGGCCCACGTCCGGCAGAACCTCGAAGCGTCCTCCTCCCCGGACCCCGTGGAGTTCCGCTGGAACTACGCCTACATGCTCCTGGAGGAGTCAGGCCCAGTGGGCCACCACCCCGACGACCCAGTCGGCACGGACCTCTACCTGGACGAGGTGAAGAGCCTCGGCCTCTGGTACGAAGGCGATCTCCCCGAGGACCTAGAAGACGAGAAGTCAGAGGCCCTGTGCGCCCACTTCGACGAACTCTGCATTGACACGGCCAAGCACATGCGCTCCTCCGGCCTGATCGAAAAGACCCTTGGCCGCGACGTCCCCATCGTCGTGTTCGACATGTTCCGCCCCATCGAGCCCGAGGCGACCCAAGCCGCCAACCCTCCGCACCTCGTCCCGGACGACTACGTCACCTTCCAAACGACCTAGTTCCCACCGGCGGAGAGTCGGTATGCGCGACCCCACTGTTCGTCTTAGGTGTAGGGCCCCTAGGAGCCTAGTCGTGGACGAGGGTTTCCACGCCTGCCGGGAGGCTGCCGGCCAGGCCGGCTTCCACCAGGAACGTTTCCAAAGTGTCCTGGAAGGCGCGGGCGGCGTGGGTCAGTTCGACGTCCTTGCGGTGGGCGAGGGCGATCGTGCGGAGGAGGCCGGGACCGTGGCGGCCGCGGCGCGCCTCCTCGTCCGCCAGGACGAGCGGGGTTCCGCGCAGGCCGGGCCGTCCGGCGAGGACCATGCTGGGGACGACCGCCACCCCGAGACCGACCTCGACGAAGCGGAGGACGGCGTCCATCTCGCCTCCCTCGACCGCGAACCGGGGCTCGAACCCCGCCGCACGGCACGCGCCGATGGTCGCCTCGCGCAGGTCGTAGCCGGGACGGAACATCACCAGCGGGCGGTTCCGGAGATCCTCGATGCGCAGGTACGAGCGGCGCGGCAACTGGGCCGCCTTCAGAGAACGCTCCGGCATGCCCGGCTCGGTACCCGTCGGGGAGGCCACCACCAGGAACTCGCGCAGGATCGGGATGGTGTCCAGTGGCGGGTCACCCTGGAGAGGGAGGATGACCAGGGCCATGTCCAGGGAGCCACGGGTCAGCTCCCGGACGAGGTCCCGTGAACCGCCCTCTTCGACGAGGAGCTGGATCCCCGGATAGGCGTCGTGGAAGCGGCGCAGAACGTCCGCCAGGAGGCCCGCGCACAGGGACGGTGTAGCGCCGAGCCGTACCCGGCCACGTTTGAGGCCGGCGAGCTCCTGTACCTCCAGGCGGGCGGTGTCGACGTCGGCCAGTATGCGTTTGGCCAGTGGCAGCAGAGCCTCACCGGCCGGAGTCAGCGTGATGTTCCCCCGGGCGCGGCTGAACAGGGAGACGCTCAGCTCGGTCTCCAGCGCGCGGATCTGCTTCGACAGCGAAGGCTGCGCCACCCGCAGGATCTCCGCGGCCTGCGTGAAGTGGCGTACCTCCGCGACCGCGACGAAGTAGGCGAGCTGCTGCAACTGCACCTGCACAGAGTACGGGTCGCGTCCCTGCGCGCCCCCAGGCGGGCGTCGGGCCGGCGGGCGGGGCCCTAGCGGGCAGGCCTGGCG
>NZ_SMKK01000175.1 GCF_004348425.1 Actinomadura sp. 7K507 | reverse complement strand
GGTGAGGGGCGTGTCCGAGGTCGCTTTGCGGTAGGCGTCCGCGTCGTAGTGCCAGGGGCGCCAGCCGATGCGGTCGTGGACGGCGGTGGCGATCGCGATGCCGCCCCAGTCGAAGTCGCCGTGGTAGGCGAACTCGGCGCCGCCTTCGGCGAGGAGTTCCAGGAGGCGCCATACGGCCGTTGATGGACGGCCGTTGCAGCAGACCAGGGGAGGGCAGGACGGGCCCAGCGCGTCGGCTGCGGCGGCGACCACCACGGGGTTCTCGCAGATCCGGACCAGGTCGGCCCGCATGGGGACGGGGTGCCGGCGTAGCTGGCGCAGGGTGAGCGACACGGGTTCGCCGCGCATCGCGGCGAGCATCCTGCCGGTGGGGGTGTCCGCGTCGCCGGGCAGGCCCAGGCATAGGACGGTGGAGGAGAGTTCGTCCATGTGCACGCCGACCGCGGCCCAGGTCTCGCGGCGGGCCTCGGCGCCGCCGTCGGAGGGGAAGGGCAGGCCCGTGAGGGCGCGGGCGGACGAGAGGGCCAGGGTGGCGAGAGGCCCGTCGTCCAGGGCGTGGGCGTGCCCGCAGGTTTCGGCGGCGAACTGGCCGAGGGGGATGTCGGAGGACGGCAGTCGTCGCACCACGGCGGCGAGGTGGCGGAGGATCCCGGCCGCTTCGGGCGGGCTGGATGTCAGGCGGCGGACCAGGCCGGTCGCGTCCAGCCAGGCGCGCCACTCGGCCAGCTCCGGGCGGGAGGAGAGGGCTTCGTCCAGTGCGGCGAACGCCGCGTCCCAGGCTGCGGCGGTCTCAGCGTTCTCCCTGGTCAGGTCGCGGATGGGGCCGTCCAGTAGTTCGACGGCGGCGGCCAGGCCGCCGGGGGACGCGCCGCTGCCGCGCAGGATGCGGTCGACCTCGTCCAGGGATACCGAGAGGGACGCGCCGGTTCCCGCGCGACGACCCAGCAGCAGTTCCACCGCGCGCCGTTGGGACGGGGTCGCCTCGGTCAGCGTGACCTTGCCGGTGAGTGAGCCGCCGCGCTCCAGGCGGGACCGGGCGCGTTGCAGCAGCCAGGCGGTATCCGGGCCGCCCAGTAGGCGCCGCAGGCGGTCGTCGGTCATCAGAAGATGTCCGTCTGGCCGGATACCGGCTCGGGTTCGGGCAGGTCGGCGCGGGTGAGTTCGCGGCCGTCCCAGCGCCACGGCGTCACCAGGACGGCGTCGATGCCGTCGCGGCGGGACAGCTGGCAGATGGACAGGCCCGGTACCTGCGGGTAGCAGCCCCATTCGCGTTCGCTGGTCATCACCACGTCCATGTCGAAGGTGGCGAGGAGGCCGAGGCATTTGGCGCGGGAGTCGTCGTCCACGCCCGCGAACGCCTCGTCCAGCGCGACCAGCCGGGGCGCGTGCGGGTTGCCCGCCGACTTGTAGTGCGCGGACGCCGCGGCGAACAGGGGGACCGAGGCGGCGAGGACGCGTTCGCCGCCCGACGCGGGGCCCGTCGCGGGACGCCACTGGCCGTCCTGGAGGCGCTGGATCGTGAACATGTGCCAGGACCGGTAGTCCAGCGCGCGGGTGAGCTGCTCGGTCCACCCGGACGCCGGGTTGTCGGCGTGCTCGCGGGCGATCTGCTCCTGCAGGAACCGGCCGACGGCGGCGCGGTCGTCGACCGACCAGGCGTCGATGGTCTGCCGCAGCTTCTCCCGGACGCGGTCGAGCCCGTCGGGGGCGTCCCGCGCGGGCTTCCACACGAGCCGGAGCCGCATCCCCGTGGAGGTCGGGCGGGACGTCAGCTCGGCGTTCATCTCGCGCACTTCGTCCTCGGCGGCGGCGATGAGTTCCTGGAGGGTGCCGGCGACCTCGTTCAGCAGGTGGTTCTCCAGGATCTCCCGCTCGCGTGCCGACAGCAGGTGGGCGCGCTGCTCCGTCTCGGCTTCCAGTGCGGCCGCCAGGCCGGGGACGTCGCGGGTGCGGCCCTGGAACACCACGTCGACGACCATGATCCCGTCGTGCACGGTGAGGCCGACGGCGTGCCCGTGCCGCGACATCGCGTCCGACAGCAGCTTGTGCTCCTCGGAGACCCTCTTCTGGACGCGGTCCCATGGGCCGTCGCCGTCGTCGACCGTGTCGAGTTCGGTGTTGACGGCGCGGGCCAGGACGACGGCTGGATTGGCCGCCCATTCCTGCGACGGGTCGGGGACGTCGAGTTCCGGCAGCGCGGCGTGCAGCACCCCGGTGGCGGCGAACGCGCGGAACTCGCCGACGGCCTTGTCGCGGGCTTCTGTGGCCTCCTCGATCTCGCCGCGCAGCCGCTCGCAGGTGCCCTGGGCCTTGCCGCGCTCCTCCAGCGCGGACCTTTCCCGCCCGTTCGCGCCGTTCTCGGCTTCGTCGCGGGACGTGAGGGCCTGCCGCACCTCTTCCAGTCGCCGGAAGAGCTCCTCGACGCCGGCCCCCGCCGTCTCGACCAGCGCCCGATGCCGCTCCGCGGCCGAGTCGGCCTGGTCGCGCGCCTCCGCCGCCAGCTCCGCCGATTCCTCCAGACGTTCCAGGACGTGCCGGAGCTCGCCGGCGGCCTCGCGCGCCGCCTCGCGGGCCGACAGCAGAGCCTGCGCGGCGGGCCAGAGGTCGGCCAGCGCGAAGCGGTAGTCGGTGATCGCCGTCCGCACCTCGGCCAGTTCGGCTTCGCCGGTCGGCAGGCCGACGTCCCCGGCGAACTCCGTGGCCCGTTCCCGCGCCCGCGAGACCTCGTCGCGGCGCCGCGCCACGACCTCGAGCGCACGGCGGTGGTCACCGTCCAGCTCGCGGCGCCGCCGGTGCTCCTCCGCCAGCCGGACGTGCGCCTCGCGCAGGGCGGTGTCTCGCGGGACGGCCCGGTGCTCGGCGGCCAGCGACTCCCGGCGGGCGGTCAGTCCGGCCAGCTCCTCGCCGATCGCCTCGATCCTGCCGCGGGTCTCGGCGAGGTCCGACCGGAGGCGGGCGATGCGGGTGCGTCGGGCGGCCTCGCGGGCGCCCTCGCCGATGAAGTCGGCGCTGTCCTTGCGCCATGAACCGCCGAGGACGCCGTTCGCCCACCGGCCGTCCACCGCGATCCAGGTCCGCGCACCTGGACCTAGGCCGATTCCGGCGAGAACGGCCTGCACCGCGCCGTCGTCCAGCGCGGCGGCCCGTGGGTCGGCGCGGTCGATCGCGGGCCGCAGCACCAGGGCGCAGGACGGCCCCTGAACCGCCTCGCCGGTCAGCACGAAGGTGTCGTCGCCGGCGACGAGTGCGCCCTGCGGTGTCACCCAGGAGTCGAGGATCCCGGACGCCTCAAGGGCGGCCTCCAGCCCGGCGCGGTGGTCGGCGGGCACGGTGACGTCAAAGTCGACGACCTTCCACAGCGGTGCGCCCGGCCTTTCCGTGCGGGCCTCGGACGCCCGCGTGTACGGGACGGGCGGGGCGTCGTGGCCGCCGGACTCGAGCCGTTCGATCTCGTCGCCGATCGCCTTCTCGGCCTCACGTTCGGACCCCAGGCGGGATTCAGCGTCGGCCTCCCGGCGCCCCAGTGCGGCCGTGGCCTCGCGGGCGGCGTCGTCCACGGCGGTCGCTGCCGGGTTCCGTCCCTCGGCGTTCTCTGCCCATTCCTCCAGCTTCGCCAGCACCGCATCCGGGTCGTCCACCCGGATCTCGGTGAGCCCGGAGAGGTAGATGACGTAGGCGTCGAGCAGTTCCGCCGCGCCCTCCTGCGTTCGCCGGTCGGCCGCGGCGATCCGCTCCGACGCGGCCTGTAGTTCGCCGTCCAGCCGCTCGGCCTCGGTGGCGGCCGAATCCAGCCGGGACCGGGCCTGAGCCACGGCCGACAGCAGCCGCTCCAGTTCGGCCAGCGCACGGAGGCGGGCCTCGGCCAGTTCGCCGGTATCGCGGCGTGCCTGCGTGAGGCCGCTCTCCCACGCGTCCAGGGCCCCGGCGTGGGCGGGGCCGCACCCGGCGAGGGCGGCCGCCGACGCCGACCTGTCCCGGGCGGCGACGAAGGTCCGCTCGGCGCCGCCCTCCTGCGCACTGGTCCTATCAGCGCGGGACCGTTTGCGGCCGGCCTCGGCCGACAGCCCGTCGCGGTCACGCTCCTGCCTCGCCGCGTGCTCGTCCCGGCGCCTGGCCTCCTGCCCCATCTGCTCGATGCGCTCGGCGTCGCGCATCTCCGGACTGGTCTGGAGAGCTTCGCGGCGCGCGTCCAGCCGCGTCTTCTCCTGCTTCAGCGTCTCCAGCAGTCGCGCGACCTCGGCCAGTTCGGTCTCGGCGGCCGTGAAGCGCGTCTCCGCCTCCGTGAGGTCCCGGTTCAGGTGCTCGTACCGGCTCTGCGTGAGGCGCGGCCCGGCGGCCTTCCGCTTCGCGGCGATCCGCGCGTACCGGACGTAGTGTCCGAGGAAGTCGGTGGCGGCCTTGTGCGCCTCCTCCAGGGCGCGCAGCGCGTCCCGTTCCTCGTCCAGACCCCGGAACGCCTCCGCGACCGTCGTGATCAGGGCGGGGCTGAGGGGCGGCAGCGCCTCGGTCAGCGCCCGCGACAACAGCCGCTCGTCCGGCTTCTTCGACAACTGCGGCTGCCTGAGCTGGATCAGCAGGTTGACCAGCGCCTCGTAGCGGTGCTCGCCCAGCCCGAACAGCGCCTCGTCCACGGCCCGCCGGTAGTCGGTGGCCCGGTCGTAGACCGTGCCGTGGCCGTCGACCGCCTCGCGGAGCTTCTCCCGCGTCAGCGACACGCCGCCGTCGGAGACCAGGTCGAGATCGACGCCGACGCGGCGCGTGGTGACGAAGAACCAGTGCCGGACGATGCCGCGGTCCTTCACCGCCTTCAGCCCGCAGCCCAGCGTCCGGTACTCCTGGGTCCCGTCCGGGTGGAGGCGGCCGAACTCCAGCCACGTGTAGCCGAGCCGCTCCGGATGCGGATGCTTGCCGCCGAGCAGCAGGTTCCACTCCATCCGCTTCTGCCGGTCGCCGTCGGGCTCGACCCGGTGCGGTGACAGCTCACCGTCCAGCAGGAACGGCAGCGTCAGGGCCAGCACCTTCGACTTCCCGGTGCCGTTGTTGCCGCGCAGCAGCAGCCGCCCGTCATGGAACCGGAACTCTTCGACGTCGTAGTAGAACACGTCGACGAGCCCGGCGCGCAGCGGCTTCCAGCGCTCGGACGTCGGAACGGGTACCGGACTCAACTCACGGCCTTTCTCAACTCACGGCCTTTCTCAACTCACGGCCGTCCTCGTCTCGCGGACGGTCGGTTCCTCCACGGCGTAGCGCGCGATCGCCGGGCGTGCCCGGACCCGGTCGGGCAGCACCTCCACCAGCCGCAGCGCCGCCAGCTTCCCGAGCGCGACGTCCAGCAGCTCCTTCTCGGCGCCCGGCTCCGTGACGCCCTTGCGCCAGTACGACGTGTGCCGTGCCGCCGCGTCCCGGACGAACGCGGCCAGCTCCTCCGGGCTCGCCTCGGTCCGCCCCGCCAGGTACTCGGCGACCAGCAGCGTCACATGGCCGTCGGTGCGCTGCTCCGGCATGCGCACGTCCGTCAGCTCGTCGTCCGGGTCGACCATCGCGACGCCCTCGGCCCGCAGCTCGGGGACGAGGCCGGTCGCCTCCTCGATCCGGCGGGTGATCGCGGCGCGCTGGGAGACCAGGTAGGCGCGTTCGGCGTCGTCGAGGTCGGCGTAGTAGACGACCGGGTCGTCCAGCAGCCGCCGGGTCAGGCCGCGCCGCAGCGCCCGGTTGCGCAGGTCGTCGGTGTCGGGCACCGGTTCCTCGGTGAGTTCGGCGAGCCTGTCCTCGAACCCCGCCGCGGTCACCGTGGACGGCCCCCGCACCCCGGTCAGCAGCGCCGCGAGGACGACACGGCGCACGTCGTACAGGACGTCCCCGGTCGCCGACAGGTAGGACTCCTCGTCGCCCGACACCCGCCGCAGCACGCCCCAGCCGAGCAGCATCCGCACCACCGCGACCAGGTCGGCGCGTTCGGCCCGGCTGTCCAGCGTGAACGGGAATGCGAGCTCCGGTTCGGCGGCCGCGTTCAGGACCTCCTCGGCCAGCCTGCCGAGCGTGGTCTGCGCGTCGGCGCGCTCCAGCACCGCCAGCGCCAGGCACAGCACGACGTAGCGGCGGCGGCCGAACGGCTCCCCGGCCTTGCCGCGCGCCGGATGCGTCCCGTCGTCCAGCGTCGGCGCCGTCTTGAACAGCCGGGCCGTCTCGGCGTCCACCTGCAGCCGCCAGCCCGTCTCCCGGCTCAGCCAGTCGCGCAGCTCCGCCTGGTACCGGCGGACGAGCACGAGGTCCTGCGGGTCGGACTCGGCGGTCAGCAGCGGACGCCGCAGCAGCGTCCGCAGTGCCGCCTTCCGCCGCGCCACATCCTCATCGTTCACCGATTCCCGCTCCCCACCAGGTCGGTGACGTCGATGAGGTGCTCGGGGCCGGTGAGGACGCCGTCCTCGGTCACGATCCGCACCTCGCCGCCGTCCGGGACGAGCGACAGCCGAACCTCCATCGACCCGTCTCCCGTGATGGCCTTCACTTCGTTGTCGCCCGGCAGCCGCGCCGCCAGCGCGTCGCCGAGCAGCGCCAGGAACAGCCGGAACGCCTTCGGGTCGAGCACGCCCATCTCGGACAGGAGCACCGGGCCGCCGGTGCGCAGCCGCGCCCGCGCCGCCGCCGTCTCGGCCGCCTCCCGGTCGGCCCGCTCGCGCAGCAGCCGGCGCATCTCCGTCCGGTCCTGTACCCGGTTGGGCTTGCCGCGCCGCTCGTAGGAGCCGGTCCGGCGCAGCTGCGGGGAGATCCGCACCGGCGGCGCTTCCGCCCACGGCAGTCCCTGCGGCGCCTCGTCGTCCCAGGCCGCAACGGTCGCGGCGGTGACGGTGAGATGCCGCGCCGGAGTCAGCCCGAACGCCGCCCGCCACAGCCGGTGCATCGCCGCGTCGTCCGGTGCCTCGGCGAACCAGCGGGCCAGCGCACGGAAGTCGGCGGACCGGTCCGACCGGCCCGAACGCCGCTCGTTCAGCAGCCCCACCGTGTCGACGAGCTGCTTGATCGCCGTCACCGCCGACTGCCGCAGCAGCCGCGCCTGCGACGGGCGCGCGGCGCCCCCGGACACGAACCAGTCCCGCAGCCCCCGCCACCGGTTGCGCCAGGACTCCAGCGCGCCCGCCTCGGCACGCGCGAACGCCTCGGCGGCGTCCGCGCCCTCCGGAACCGCGTCGGACGCCTCCCGTCGCGCGGCCAGCGTCAGCAGCCGCTCATGGCCGCGCGACTCGACCTCGTCCAGCAGCGCCGCGATCCGCGCCCCCGAGTTCGCGAGGTCGGCGATGAACCGGTTGATGTAGTCGATCAGGCGTTCCTTGTAGGCGATGAAGCCCTCGACGTCGCCGTCGGAGAAGTCGATCGCCCTGCGCAGCGACGCCATGAACGCCTGCGCGTTGTCGGCGAGCGAGGAGAACCGCTCGGCCAGCGTGAGCAGCAGAAGATGGACCTTGCCCGGGTCGGGCGCGTCCTCGTCCGCCAGCGCCGACAGGGCCGCCAGGTGCCCGGCGATGTCGGTGAGAGCCACCGACTGCAGCACGCCCCGCCGCCCGATCGCCTCCTCGTAGAACGCGATCGCCTGCTCGGCTGCCTGTCCCGCCGTGGTGAGCTGGTACAGGAACCGCTTGCGGTGGAAGTCCTCGACGGTGGTGACGCGGCCGGTGTCGGCGTCGGCCCGCAGGTTCCCCCACTCGACCAGCTTGTCCAGCGCCTGGACGAGCTGCTCGTCGCCGTCGCGGCGCAGCTCGGCGGCCACGTCCTCGGGACGCAGATGGACGATGAACCGCTCCTTGGCCCGCGCGAACGACAGCAGCACCTCCCGGTAGAGCGCCGCGTTCGGCGCACTGAGGTGCGCGAACGGCTGCGGCCCGTCCACCCCCGAGTCCAGATCCGTCACCGCACCATTCTCATTCACCCCCGACCGTGGCCGCGCCAACTCCGCCGCGCCCGCACCCCCGTGTCCGCTTCCGGCTGTTGCGGCGGAGACCGGGAGCAACCGTGCGTACGCGGCTGGATGTCACGCCTGAGCGCGCTCTGCGCGGTAGAGGTGGACCAGGGCGCGGGTCACGGCGGCCGGCCACACCGTCGCGTGCTGTTCGTCGTGGATCACTTCGCTGCGGACGCCGAGCTCCGGCCGCGCCCGGAGGCGGTCGGTGAAAGCGGCCAGATCGGCGACCATGTCGAGGTCGGACAGGGTCTCGCGCATCTCTGCGGTCATGACGGGCCAGCTCCGGTGCGGGCTGTTCTCGCGCTCACCCACGGCGAGGTAGACGTCAACGGCCTCGTGGTCGGCGAGGGGCGCCCGCCGGGGATCGAGCAGCAGGTGGTCGTCCCACCACAGTGACGGGCTGACCGCCAGGAAGCGGCGGAAGCCCTCCGGGCGGCGTACCAGCGTCCAGCAGGTCATCAGGCCGCCCAGGGAGAAGCCCGCGAGCCCCCGGTCGCCGGGGTCGAGGGGGTGGGCGGACTCCACGTGGGGTGCGATCACCTGGCGGATCAGGTCGAGCATCGCGCCGGCGCCGCCCGTCCCGTAGGCGGGCTCGCCGAACAGGTACTTGGACGTGCCGCTGGTCGGTGTCAGGTCCCGCACACGCTGGGCGCTCAACCGCCCGGGATCGTCGGTGGCGGGCGAGATGCCCACGACGGCGACGGGCCGCAGCTGTCCCAGGGAGTAGGCCAGCGTCGTCTGCGCGATCTGTGCCGTGGCCAGGAACGTCCGGAAGCCGTCGAGCAGATACAGCACCGGAAACGGCCCGCTCGCCCGCGGCGGCAACGCCACCGAGACATGCCACCGGTCAGCGGGCCCGTCTCCTGCCGCCAACGTGTACCGCACCGCCCCAGGCAGCCCGGCGGGACCCACCGTCCAGTTCACACCCATGCGCCGATCTCCAGCGTCAGCGGACGGCGGGGGAGCCGCAGCATTTCTTGTACTTGCGGCTTGAGCCGCACCAGCAGGGGGCGTTGCGTTCGGGAGGCCAGTCGAGGGTGGGGGCGCCTTCTCGGAGGCGGTCCATGAGGTGGTCCGCTCGGGTCTGCTGGTCCTTCGGGTCGCGGTCGTGGTCGCCCGCGTACTTGACGAGGTCGGCCACCGTGGTCGGGAGGACGCGGAGCTTGGACGCGCCGAGCTCGTCGCTGGACGCACGCCAGCCCCGCTCGACCTCGGCGAAATAGGCGGAAGGATCGGTGGACCCGGCGCCGTGTACGAGGCCCTCGGCGAAGGCGCGGGCGACGTCGGAGCGGACGAAGAACGACCCCACGTTCGGCTGGGACGGGGCTTCGGCCCTGTCCAGGAGTTCGGCCAGCTCGGTCTCCTGAACTTCGGAGCGCAGATCGAGCGCATCGGGCTGGAGACCTAGGGCTCGGCGGACGCGCCGCCGTCCGCGCAGCTCGGGCCGGGCGAACAGCGTGGTCTCGGAAAGCACCTCGTCGTCGGCCATCAGGTCCCGGCAGGCGATGTTGAACCAGGTGAGCGCCTCCTCCAGGCGCTTCTGGTGCTCCAAGTGCTCCGCGATCAGAGAGGCCGGTCCCGGCACGACGTTCGTTCGGTCGATCTTGCCGATCTCCGCGTCCGCCTCGTCGCCCCGGCCGAGGTCGGCCAGGAGGGCGACCTTCTCCACGACGGCGAACTGCGAATCCTCGCCCGCCTCGATGGCGATGAGGTCGTCGTAGATCCGCAGCGCCCGTTCGGGCTCGCCCGCCCTGCCCCACTCCCCAGCTGCTTCTATCAGGATCTCGGCGCGCTGTTCCGGGTACTTCACGGCGTCGCGTTCGAGTTGCTCGGCGGACCGCCGAGCCTTCTCCGATGTCGTCACCGCGCCACGGTACAAGCGTCGCGGAGGTTGCCGAGGAGGTCTTTCAGGACTCGTTTCCCCGAGTACGCGTGCAAAGGTCCCGGCGCCCCGTCCGGCCGTGGTCCTCACCGACGACATGTGCACGACGTGCGAGCGGCCCCGCCGGAAGGCGAGGCCGTTGCGGTACTCGTAGAGGGTTGCAGGTGCAGCTCTCCCCGCTTCACGCGGGCGACGAGCTGGGCGAAGCTCTCCGAGGAGAGCGTGAGGTGCCCGGAGTCGGGGGCCTTGCTGTCCCTGATGTCCTGCCCTTCAGCGAGGGCGGCCACCTCTACGCACTCCTCACCGCCATCACCGCACGCGACCTCGCCAGCCGGTGGACGAGCAGCGTGAACGACCCGTCAATCCCCGGATGCGCCGACTGCGACCCGTCAGTCCACAAGCTCGTCGCCCACTTCACGGGCCATCCCGACGATGTCGCCGCGTGGTCGGTGGCCGATCCGGCCTGCCGCCCACCGCTACCAAGACCGCTGTCGGAACTCGCGTCGACCTTTCCGCGCCCACGCGCCGCCAGCGTTGTCGGAACGGTCATCCGAGGCCGGTGCCCTCGTCCGTCGCGGCCGGTTCACGGGCCCGCTACCTGTCGCCGGCCGCGGGCAGGTCCAGGGTGGAGTCGGCGAGGCCGAGGCTGAATCCGGTGGTTTGCGGCCGGACTCCACAGGTCCGTGGCGCGCGGCGTCTGTGGCGCTGGGCCGGGGTCGTCCGGCGGCCGGACGCGGTAGGTATAGCGCCCGTTCTGGCCTCTGGCGATGTGGGTATGCGCGGGATTGGCAGCCTTCCAGCGGTTGTGCCAACCGCACGCGAGGGCGAGTTTGTCGATGTCGGTGGGGCTGTGGCCGAGCGCCCAGCCATCGACGTGGTCGGCCTCGCACAATGTCCCGGGGGCTTCGCAGCCTTCGACCGCGCATGTCGCGTACAGCGTCTCCAGTACACGGCGCTGGCCTGGGGAGGCGAACCGTTCCCGGTGTCCCAGGTAGAGGGGGACGTTGCCACGTCCCAGGATGAGTGGAGAGACCCCGGCCGCCAGGGCGATGCGGCGGGCCTGCTCGGCCGGGATCGGTGTCCCATCGGTGAGGCGCGCCGGGACAGGGCCGCCCGTCAGGGTGTCCAGGTCACAGATGACGGTGACCTTGGTGGCCTTCTGCCCGCCCGACAGGACGCTCGTCAGCGCCGCCGCCGTCCGCTCGGACAGGTCTCGGAGGTCGTCGGTGCCGGCGGGCTTGGCCAGCGGCGCGAGGGTGCCGTCCCAGATGGCGGCGTCCTCGGCGTTCAGCCGGCCCTTGATGTAGCGGCCGCCGTCCAGGGAACGGGTGGAGTCGATCCAGGACCGTTCGTAGCCGCGCCGGGAGTCCTCATCAGGTCTTTCGGTGTCGTCGCGTTCAGCGATCAGCTCGGTGATCCGGTTGCCGAACGCGGCCACTTTTCCGGCGGAGAAGCCCTGCCGGGTCAAGTCGAGGAGGATCTCCTCCGCCGCTGCGCAGTCGGCGTCGTCCAAGCGGGTGACGGCTGTCGCGATGGTGGTGGCGTAGCCGTAGGACAGTTCTCCGCGGGCGAGGCGTTCGGTGACGTCGGGGAGGCGGTGGCGCTGGCGGGCCAGGTTGATGCGTTCCTTGGCGCGGGCCTCACGCATGCCGAGGCGCGAGCGCAGCCAACTGCGGGCGGACGGGTATCCCCAGCGGCGCATCTCCCCGGACGCGTCCACCCGGCCGACCAATCCCGCCAGGGCGCTTTCGTGCAAGTCGGTGGCCCGGGCCAGCGTCTCCGCATCCCGCATGCACACTGCCGCGGACTCGGGTGCCTGACGCCGAGCGAGTTCGGACGCGATCGCTTCCGCCGCGTCCACCAACTCACTGGCGGACATCGACGCCACTCCGATCACTCCAGTCGAACGCACACCCTAATGTTATCGAAAATCTACGCTCCGTAAGCAAGTTCCGGGTGACAAAATTGAGGCCCTCCAGATAGTCGGGGTACCCGAAATGCCTGATCGGCCTGTGATCCAGGAGCCTCACCCGTTCGCCACCTCCGGGCGCCCGGTCGCCGGCTATCTGCCTTCGCCAGCGGGCGAGCCGGGCGAGGCTGCACTCGCGGCCCCGCCCGGCCCATCACTGGCCGACGCGCGGCCTCCTACGTCATGTGGACGAGCACCACCATCACGGTGAGGGCGAAAGCGAGGTGCGGAATCGCCCTTATGATTCTTTCTTTCATTAGGAATCCTTCTTTGTTCGTGATGAATCCCGAGGCGCCCCCGCGGGTAGCCACACTAACGGTGAGGGTCGGTCATGTCTCAGGATTCCTAATCTTCGCGTGGTTCATCGCGTTAATGCGACAGATGGGCTGTTGGTAAAGTCTTATGGATAATGTCCGAGTTATCCGTATTCGTCACGGTGTCGCCCTCCGGAGTTAGAACTGCACTCTAATGCGAGTCAGGCCGCCGGGTGTCCGCGGTCGGCGCTCGACAGGGGCGGTCAGGTGCCGGTGGCCTGGTCGAGTTCGAGGAGGCGGGACCGGAGAGAGGCGGTTTCGGCGAGGCCCAGGGTGTCGAAGAGGTGGATCGCCTGCTGCCAGCAGTCGCGGGCCGCGTTGTTGCCTTGGACGTGCAGGAGTGCGGTGCCCAGGCTTTCCAGCGCCTTTGCCTCCTCGTACGGGACGCCTATCTCGGCTCCTAAGGAACGGGCCTGGCGGAGATGGTCGACGGCGGCCGGGTAGCGGCCGGAAGCGGTGAGGGTTTCGCCGAGGTGGCGGAGTGCGAGGGTTTCCTCGTAGCGTTCATTGATCGACCGGGAAAGGGTCAGGGCGCGCTCGTGATGGATCAACGCCTCGGCGTATCGTCCGGTATTGTGGAACGTGGCGCCGATGCCGATCAGGGTCTCGATCTGGTTGCGGCGGTCGCCTAATTCCATCGCTATGGCGAGGGCCTTGCGGTAATTCGTCAACGCCGTTTCGTGAGCGCCGGTACGGCGATGGACGTTGGCCATGTTGATGAGCGAGATGGCCTCGTGCTGGCGGTCGAGGCCGGTCGAGGCGGCGGTCCGCTCGTAGTACTCCACCGCCCGGTCGACGTCGCCCATGCGGATCATCAGGTCGCCCATGTTGTTGAGCGCCATCATCCGGCCGTGCGGGTCGTCGATCTCGGTGAAGATCGCGAGGGCTTCCAGGCGGAGGCGTTCGGCCTCACCGTAGCGGCCGGTGAACTCCAGGAAGATCGCGATATGGTCGAGGCTCCTGGCCTCGCCGTGCCGGTCTTTCAGGGAGCGCTGGATATCGAGCGCCTCCCGGCAGCACGAAAGCGCCTCGGAAAAGCGGGACCGATGCCAGTGAACCAGGCTTATGCGCCCGAGAATATGCGCCTCGGCCTGGCGGTCGCCGATCGAGCGGTAGATCGTCAGCGCCTTTCCCGCTTCGTCCATCGCCGTGTCGTACATGCCACTGCGGAAACGGATGTTGCTGAGGTCGGCCAGCGCGCGGGCGGTGCCCGGCCGGTCGCCGGTATCCCGCAGCGCCTCGACGGCGCGGACATGGAGCCGGGCCGCCGCGTCCCAGTGGCCGCGCGACTCCAGATGCCCGGCGAGCACGCGGGCGAACTGGGGCACGTGCCCGGGGGAGCCGGTCCGGCCGGCCTCGGCGGCGGCGTTCAGTAGGCAGTCGTGCTCGGCCGTGAACCACTCGGCCGCCGCCGCCTCGTCCGGCAGCGGAGGCAGGCCCGGCGGCAGATGGACGATCCGGACGCCGTCCACCGGCCGGTGCGGGGACAGCCGCCGGTCCGCGCGGTCCGCGGCCGCGAGGTAGAAGTCCAGTATCCGGTGGACGGTCCGGCGCCGCTCCTCCTCGGGGTCGCTCTCGCGGGCGAGGCGGTCGGCGTAGTCGTGCACGAGGTCGTGGAATCGATAGCGGCCTCCGACCGGTTCGGTGATCAGATGCCGGTCGAGGAGCTCCTCGAGGATCCGCTCGGCCTCGCGGACGGGACG
Source organism: Actinomadura sp. 7K507 (assembly GCF_004348425.1). Classification (GTDB taxonomy): domain Bacteria; phylum Actinomycetota; class Actinomycetes; order Streptosporangiales; family Streptosporangiaceae; genus Spirillospora. Next base: position 6,823 of record NZ_SMKK01000175.1, on the reverse strand, counting down.
GGCGAGCGCCGCCGCGGCCGCGTGCGCCGTGAGGTCGGGGCCGGGGTGCAGCGCCAGCGCGCGGAACGCGTCCCGCAACTGCGGCGGGAGCCCGCGGTACGACACCTCGAACACCATCGTGATCTCGCGTCCCTCGTCGCGCAGCTCGTCCAGCCGGTCGCCCGGGGCCAGCCGGGCCAGCAGGTCGGCGGCGTGCCAGGTGCGGCGGTGCCGCAGCCGGCTCGCCGCCATCCGCACCGCGAGAGGCAGGCGGCCGCAGCGGTCGACGACCGCGGCGACGTCGGCGGCGACCTCCGCGCGCCCCGGTCCCGAAAGGCCGGTGAACAGGGCTGCCGCGTCCTGGACGGGCAGGACGTCCAGTGACAGCGGCCAGGATTCGTGCAGCCCGGTGAGCCGGCGCCGGCTCGTCACGATCACCAGGCAGCCGGCGGACGCGGGCAGCAGCGGCCTGACCTGGTCGTGCCCGGCGGCGTCGTCCAGCACGATGATCGCGCGGCTGCCGGCGAGCTGCGACCGCCACAGCGCGGCGCGCTCGTCCAGCGCCCGCGGCACCCGGGTCGCCGGGACGCCGATCATGCGGAGCAGCGTGTCGAGCGCATCCGCGGGAGCCACCGGCTTCTGCCGGGCGTCGTGCGCGTGCAGCGAGAGGAACATCTTCCCGTCCGGGAAGTGCGTGGCCAGCCGGTGCGCGAGATGGACGGCGAGCGTCGACTTCCCGACCCCGGCCATACCGTTCAAGGCGATCACGGTCACGGCGGATCCGGTGGCGGCCGGTTCCCGCGCGATCGGGACCATGTCCATCAGCTGCCGCAGCTCGTCGTCGCGGCCGACGAACGACCGCGCGTCGTGCGGCAGCGTGTTCGGGCGCCGGTCGACGCTCAACTGCGTGCCGGGAACCCGCAGCAGTTCCGGGTCTCCCCGCAGGATCTGCCGCTGGATCCGCTTCAGCCCGGGGCCCGGGTCGGTCCCGGACTCCGCCACGAGGAGGTCGTGGGTGCGCCGGTACGCCTCCAGCGCCTCGGCGGGCCGCCCGCAGCGGTAGAGCGCGAGCATCAGCCGCTCCACCGGCCACTGGTGCTGGGGGTGGCGTTCGGTGAGATCGTAGAGTTCCCGGACGAGGTCGGCGTGGTTTCCGCGTTGCAGTTCCAGATCGATACGGAGAAACGCGGCGGCCAGCAATTCCTGTTCGACATTGTGCCGGGTGCGCTCGGCCCAGCCGCCGGCCAGGTCGGCGAGCGGTTCGGCCCGCCACAGCTCCGCCGCCCGGCGGTGGTGGTCGAGGGCGTATTCGTCGTCGCCGCTTTCGGCGATCGCCCGCGCCTGGTCGCGCAGCCGCCGGAACCGGTGCAGGTCGACCGACTCATCGTCGACATCGATCAGATATGCCCCCCTCCGCGAGATCAGCGCGGCGCCCTCCACGTCCTCCAATCTGCGGCGCAGCCGGGTCATGTAGACCTGCAGGCCCTGCCGGGCCTTGGCCGGCGGGTCGTCGTCCCACACGTGGCGGATCAGGGTCTCGGCGGGCACCGGCTGGCGCGCATTGAGCAGCAGCACGGCCAGCACGCAGCGTTCCTTGGGCGATCCGAGGTCGCGCCGCCGGCCGTTGATCCACAGCTCGACGGGGCCTATGACGCGGAACTCCACCGGTTCCCCTTTGTGGGAATCTCCTCTTGTGCCGATTTTGGCACCACGTGTACCGAATGGCTAGAGCGTTGACGCGTTTCCCCGGCATCCCGGAACCTCAACTACTCACCGAGTCAGGACGATTGCAAGTTTTCGTCAAGGTCCTCGAACGACACTCGATTCCGGAGGGCGGATCATTTCGATCCGCGACGGAGGAACGGATGGTGGCGGCATCCAAGGCCGAAGGAGGTTGTTGACGGGGATGACAGGCTTCGAATGGCGCCGGGCCCTGACGGGGTTCGACTCCGGCTGGTGGGGACGGCTGGAGGACCGGCGCACGGTGCTGATCGTGGTGGGCTCGCCCGTACCGGGGCAGCCCGCACTGGACGTGGCGCGGCTCGCGGAAACCGACCCGCGGCTGCGCGTGCTCTTCGCGGCGGCCCCCGGGCCGTCCTCGGCCGCCGTGGAGATGATGCTCAGGGACGCGGGCGCGGCACCGCTGCGCTGGTCCGAACTCGCGGACGGCGGCATCGGCCTGGTCGTCACCGCGCACCGGGTTCCCGCGCGCCCGCCGGGGGCGCCGCTCATCGCCCTGCCGGGAACGATCCCGGCGGCGGTCGCGCACCGGCCCGCGCCGGCCGTGTTCACCTACGCCCACCACCTGGACCGTCCTCCGGACGCCGAGGACGGCGGCGCGGTCGTGGTCGGGGACTCCGACCACGACCGGATGGTGGCGAGCCTGCCGCTGCGCGACTTCTACCGCCGCGCGCTGGGCGTCGGCGGGCGGCGGGGGCTCGTCGTGGTGGCCCTGCCCGCCGCCGGCGGCACGGGTTCGTGCGCCCGCTGCCGGTCATGGGACGTGGTGCGCCGCCTGCTCGCCGAACTGCCGCCCGACCGGTATCACGTTCTCGGTGTTCCCGAGCCGGGCGGGGACCGGTGCCCGGGCGGGCCCGGGCTCGCCGTCCATCTGCGGGACGGCCTGGGGCTCATGCCGCCGGAGGCGGACTGGCGTGCAGCCCTCGTCGCCGCCGACTGGATACTGGGGCCCCCGGGCCCGGTCACGAGGTACGGGACGCTCACCGGGGTCCCGGTGCTCACCACCGGGCCGCCGCCAGGGGACGCGCTGCGCCTCCTCGCCGTCCGGCTCGCGGCGCACCGGCCCGTCCGCCCGCAGTTGACCGAGGCGGCGGCGCGGTGGCGGCCGGAGCGGGTCCGGCCGGTCGCCGGGCGGATCACGTCCGAGCCGGGACGGTTCGACCGCAACATGCGCAGCCTGATGTACGGGCTGATGCGGCTGCCGCAGCCCGCCACGATCCCCGTGGCGGACCCGGTCTCGCCGCCGTTCCGCATCGGCTGCCGGGACGGCGAGCCGCTCGGCCACGCCTGCCAGGGGGCCTGAGATGAACTTCTCGGTGGACGCATGGGTGCCGGGCCCGTTCGGGCTGGACGCCCCGAAGGGCTCGACGGTGCGGGCGCGGCGGACGGTTCTCGCCGTGGCGCACCACGTGACGGCGGCGACCCGGCTCGCCGACGTCATGCCGCTGCTGGAGACCGACCTGCGGGTCGCGGTCGCGTACACGGCCGCGCCGGCGTCGGTCTTCACCGGAGGGCTGGACCGGCACCTGCGCGACCTCGGCGGCCTCGTGGTGCCCTGGCGCCAGGCGGTCGGCACCAGGTGGGACCTCGTCGTGGCGGCGAGCCACGGGATGCTGGAGAACCTGCACGGGCCGGTCATGACGGTCCTGCACGGCGCCGGTCCCGGCAAGCTGCTTCCGCGCCTGCGCGGCGCCGGTCCGGCCGCGGCGCGTCCGGTCACCGGACTGATCAGGGAACGCCTCGTCGTCGCCGGACGTGTCGTGCCGTCGTCGATCGTCCTGGCGCACGACCGGCACCTGGAGATGCTCGAACGCGAATGCCCCGAGGCGCGTCCGGTCGCGTTCGCGGGCGGCGACCCGTGCCTGGACCGGCTGGTGGCGAGCCTGCCGTACCGGGAGAGGTACCGCCGCGCGCTCGGTGTGCGGCCTGGGCAGAGGCTGGTGTTCGTCAGCTCCACCTGGAACGGGGACTCGCTGCTCGGCCGCCGTCCGGACCTGCTGCTGCGGGTGGCGGCCGAGCTGCCGCGCGACCGGTACCGCATCGTCGCGGCCCTGCACCCGCACGTGTGGGCCTACCACGGAAAACGCCAGGTCATGGCCTGGACCGCGGATTGCCGTCGGCTCGGTGTCCGGTTGTTCCCACCGGAGGAAGGGTGGCGTGCGGGGCTGGTCGCCGCCGACGTGCTGCTCGGTGATCACGGGTCGGTCGGCTGCTACGGCGCCGCGATCGGGGTGCCGGTGCTGCTCGGCACGTTCCCGGAGGACGCCGTCGCGCCCGGGACCCATGTCGCCGGGCTCGGCGCGATCGCACCGCGCGTCGACTGGGACCGGCCGCTCGCCCCGCAGTTGGAGGACGCGGCGCACTCCTACTCCGGACGGGTCCATGCCGCGATGCGGGGCGCCATCAGCTCCCGGCCGGGCGAGGCGGCCCGCCTCATCCGCGAGGAGATGTACCGGTTGCTGCGGCTGCCCGACCGGGAGCGCCCGCCGCTCGTCGAGCCCGTCCCGCTCCCGGCCCCCGGCCTCCCGAGGGCGGCGTGATGGCCGGGCAGGAGGTGGCCGGGCAGGAGGTGGCCGCGCGGGTGATGGCCGCGCCGGTGCGGGTCTGGGACGGCCTGCCGGGTCCGGTGCGCGTGCTCATCGGCGGCCGGACGCTGGCGCTGCGGTGTCCACCCGCCGCCGGCTCCGAGCCGCCGCCCTGCGACGAGCACCTCGTCGCGGGGCCGGAAGAGGCCTCACCCACCTGGTTGGCGTGCGCGGATGTGATCGTCGGCCGGGCCGGGGACCCGTCGCGGCTCCTGGCGGCCCATCCGGGCTGCCTGGTCGCGGCGACCGTCACCGGGCGCGGCTGCCGGGTCGCGGCCGACGGTCTGGACGCGCGGCTCGATCCCGTCCTCGGCGGGACGTGCTCGCCCGCCGACGCGGCCCTGTACGCGTCCGCCCTGCACGCCTGGCTCGTGACGGGTGGACGGCCGGTGGGCGCGCTCTCGCGGCTCACCCTCGTCCGCGGCGGCACGGCCGCGATGGTCATGATCAGGCACCGCCCGGCGGTGCGGGAGGGAGGCCGGCGAGCCGCTCCGTGACCGGTACCGCCTGGGGTGAGCCCAGCCGGCTGTAGATGGCGAGCGCCTGCTCCAGATGCGGGCGCTCCGCCTCCGGGTCGCCCTGCCGCTCGGCGACCCGGGCCAGCTCGCGCAGCGCGCCGGCCTCGACGTGCGGCGCGTCGGTCTCCCGCGCGATGTCGCGCGCCGCGCGGAGCGCGGCGGCGGCCTCGTCCAGGCGTCCGGCCCGCAGCCGGGCCTCGCCGAGGCACGCGAACGTCCGCGCCCGGTGGTACGGCTCGTCGAGCCGCATGAAGGTCTCCAGGACGCCGGTCAGGGTCGCGTCCGCCTCGGCGTGCCGGCCCGCCGCGCTGAGCGCCTCGCCGATGTGCCGGTCCATCAGCGCGATCCCGCGCGGACGCCCGAGATCGACGTGCACGTCCCGTGCCCGCGCGAACAGCTCGACCGCGCGGGACGGGGCGCCGGCGGCGAGGGCCGCGACGCCGAGTCCTTCGAGCGCCGACGCCTCGCCGAGCCGGTGGGCGGCTCGCTGCTCCAGGGCGAGGGCGGCCTCGTAGCGGCCGGTCGCCGTGCCGAAGTCCTGGAGGTTGAGGTAGGCGACCCCGAGCCCTTCCAGCATCCGCGCTTGGGCCCGGATGTCGCCGCAGGACTCGGCGGCGGCGAGCCCCAGCTCGTACATCCGGATCCACGACGCGTAGTGCTTGCGCTGCAGGAACAGCGGCCACGTCGCCTCGGCGAGCTGCCAGGTGATCGCGTGCAGACCGGTCTGGTGCGCCTCCTGTGCGACCGCCTCCAGGTTCGGCCGTTCCCGTTCGAGCCACTCCAGCGCCGCCGCGCGGGAACCGAAGAGGTCGTCCGGTGGTGCCGCGTACCGTTCGCCGAGGTGCCATCGTCCCGGCATCAGGGTGAGGTCGGCGGTGACGGCGGTCGTCAGGTACCAGCCGGCGAGCCGGGCGAACGCCGTCTCGCGGTCCGGTGCCGTGGCGGGGGACGAGTTCCGCGCGTGCAGGCGGACGAGGTCGTGGAAGCCGTACCGGTCGCCGGGGCCTTCGAGGAGCAGGCTGGCGTCCACCAGGCCGTCCAGGAGCCGGACTGCGCCCTCCTCGTCCGTCCCGATGAGGGCCGCGGCGGCGGCGACGCAGAGATCGGGCCCTGGATGGAGGCCGAGCAGCCGGTAGGCCGTCGCGTGCTCCTCGTCGAGCGCCTGGTAAGAGGTGTTGAAGACGGCGCTCACGGAGATGTCGCCCTCGCCGGTGCGCAGCGCGGAGAGCCGCCTGGTCTCGTCGCCGAGTTCGGCCACCGCGCGCGCGATCGGCCAGCGCCGCCGTGCCGCCAGGCGGGCGCCGGACGCGCAGACTGCCAGCGGCAGAGTGCCGCAGAGCGCGACCAGCGATCGGGCGTGGTCGCGTTCGGCTCCGATGCGGTCCGCTCCGATCAGGTGCTCCAGCAGTTCCAGGGCGCCCGGCTCGCCGAGCGGGTCGACGTCCAGGAATCGCGCGCCGTTCACCACGAGCCCGGTCAGGCGGTGGCGTGAGGTGACCACGACCAGCGACGCTCCGGCGCCGGGCAACAGCGGGCGGACCTGCGCCGCCGAGACGGCGTTGTCGAGCATGACGACCAGGCGGCGCCCGGTGGTCATGGACCTGAACAGCGCGGCCTGCGCGTCGGTGCCGGGCGGGATGGCCTCCGGCGCCGCGCCGAGGGCCCGCAGGAAGCGTTCCAGCGGTTCGTCGGGCGGGAGCGGCTCGGCTCCGGTGAAGCCGCGCAGGTCGATGAACAGCTGGCCTTCGTAGCGGTCCTTGATCTCGTGCAGCCATCGCAGTGCCAGCGTGGTCTTGCCGACGCCGCCGGGGCCGGTGAGGACCACGAGCCCGGGTTTTTCCGCGAGCGCCGGGTGTTCCGCGAGCGCCGGGTGTTCCGTGAGCGCCGGGTCTTCTGCGAGCGCCGGGTCTTGTGCGAGCGCCGGATCTTCTGCGAGCACTGCCAGTTGCCGCAGTTCGCTGTGCCGGTTGGCGAACAGCCCGGGTGGTGGCAGTTGTGCGG
>NZ_SMKK01000174.1 GCF_004348425.1 Actinomadura sp. 7K507 | reverse complement strand
GCCCCCGCCCTGCGGTGCGCGTCCCCACCGGTTCCCCCTGCCTGGTGGGTCCCCCAATCGCCCGCAGGGCGGGTGGCAACCAACTCAGCCCCTGGCGTCAAAGTCACTCCACGGCCCCAAACTCCGCAGGTCACGGCCGTTCAGGAGAATCCAAGGCCCGAGTAGGCACACGGTTTTGTAGAGACCTTGTGCAGGGGAACCCCGGGCCTGCGTCAGACAAGGTTGAGCTGAGCCCCCGGCGTGTCGCAGTCGATCACTGCGAGTCTCGCGCCGGGGGCTTAGACCGTCCTGAGGGCGCGGGTGAAGAAACACCAGCTCGGGAACCGATGATGCCGTGACAGGACTAACGGAGTCCTGGTTTGCTGGTGGTACTCGTGTTGTCGAGATGTTGGCAGGACCTCGTGTCAGATCACTCTTCGTACGCTCCGAAGTACGTCCAGATCATGGAGACGCTTCGCGCCCGGATTGAGGACGGGACCTATCCCGTCAACGCGCCGATTCCCTCTGAGGCGGCGCTTGGGCGAGAGTTCGGGGCGTCGCGTCCCACGGTGGTCCGCGCTTTGAATGAGATGCAACTGCTGGGTGAGCTGCATCGTGAGCATGGGCGGGGCACCTTCGTGAAGGCGGCTCCCGCGTCGGGGGCGCGTAACAGCCGGCCCGGTCTGGCCGTCCTGGATCGCCAGGAAAGCGCCACATCGGTCAGGGTGGTGCAAGTCGGTCGTGCCGCTGCGCCGGGTGCGGTGGCGATGCTGCTCGGCCTGGCTGAATCGGCTCCTGTGCACCTGCGGCGATACGTGGGGCTGTATGACTCCATCGCCAGTGAGCTTGTCTCGCTGTGGGCTCCGCTCGATGTCGCGCGGGCCTCGGGTCTCGACCAGGAGGGGCCGTTGACGGTTCCCGTCCGCCAGCTCGTGACCGCGTCGGCCAAGGACCGATTGACCCGCGTTGACGAGCGCCTTCAGGCTCGTCGTCCTACCGAGCAAGAGCGCGAATCCCTCGACCTGGCGGAGGGTGAGCCGGTGCTGTCGGTGCTGGGCTCGGTGGTCGACTCCACGGGGCGTACGGTCCTCGTCGTCGAGGTCGCTCTTCCCGGGTCGCTTCACGTGCTCGAAGTGTCCTACGGAATGTGACCCAGATCACTCGATAAGTCGTCTTGCACTCCTTGTAAATCCGCTCTCGTCGCATAGTCTGTCGATACAGCAACTCGACAGGTCGAGTTGACGTCAGAAGGATCGAACGACAGGGAGTGATCACGATGGCGGTGCAGGGTCCGTTCAAGGTCGCGTTCGGGGACGTGTTCCCCTACGGCGCGTACATCAAGGGCGGTGTCGAGCCGGTGCGCGACTTCGACCGGTCGACGAAGGAGAACTTCGTCCAGGCGCGCGACAAGGACGCCGGGGAACTGGTCTGGGCGGTGGAGGTCCTGGACGCCGACCCGGAACAGAAGGGGACGTTCAAGGTCAAGCTGATGGGGCCGGTGCAGCCGATCATGCCGGAGGCTCCGGCGGGGTTCCCGTTCGTGCCGGTCGAGTTCGACGGCTTGGCCGTGACGCCGTACGTCAACTCCGGTACCGGGCGTCTGGCCTACAGCCTCAAGGCGGCGGCGGTGCGTCCGGCCAACTCCCGGGGCGGCGCAACCCGTACCTCGGGCAAGGACAACGCTGCGAAGGATGCGGCCTGATGGCGGGCGGGCGCATGTCGGCGCTGTCGCTGCCCATCGACGGTGCGGCCTCCACCGAGTTCCGGGCGTTCCGGGCTCGTACTCCGCTGTTCACCGTCTCGGCCGGTCGGGTGTTGGTCACCCTCACCCTTCCCGAGCGACTCAACTCCTCGGATGTGGAGTTCGCGCGGGGGCTGGCCGAGCAGGCGGCGGCGTACGCGGTGGAGGTCGAGCGGCTGTACCGCTCCGGCCGGTCCTCGTCGGGGCGGTCCTCGGGCAAGAGGAGGGCTGCGTGATGGATGCCTACAGCTACACGACGGTTCAGGTGGAGCCGGACGGGTCGGCGCTGACGTCGGTGTGCATGCGGCCGGATGAGCGGATGTCGGTGCTGTACCCGCGCGGCAAGAACCGGGCCCAGATCTCGATCACGCACGCCTACGCCTACATGCTCATCACCCCGACCAGGCCAGCGGCACCGACCGCCGAAGACGTCCGGGTCGCGCGCAAGCTCGCCGAGTCGTTCGCGGCGTATGCGGCCGAGGTGGAGCGGCTCCACGCCCTCAACAACCCACAGGGCGAGTCCTCCGAAGACCCGGCGGCCTGAATCTGGGTGGGGCGGCTGGAGCTGGTACCTCCGGCCGCCCCGCTCTCTCCCCTGAACAGCGCAAAAGAAGAGGTGACCCATCATGGCATGGGAGTTTCGCAAACTTGGTCCCGGTGAAAACGTCGCGGTCGAAACCCAGCGCGACCCCTTCGCGGCCCCCAAGTGGGCGCCTCCGGTGTGGCACATGCCAGAGGGCCTGGTCCTGATCGTTAACGCCGTCCGTTTCCTCGTCCGCGCGCTCGTGTTCCTGGTCCGCAACATCGTCCCCGTCTCCATCGCGGCCGGGCTCGGCTGGCTCGGCTACCGGTTCGGGTGGACCGTCCCCGTCCTCGTCCTGGCCCTCGTCGCCGTCGTCCTCGGTACCTGGGCTGCGGTGGACCGTCCGTCCTTCGCCGGTTGGGTGGCCCGTCCCGTCCGGTCCTGGTGGCGGCTGGTGTTCATCTACCGGCGGGACTGGCAACCCGTGCTGGTCACGGCCGGACTCACCAAGGTGCACAAGGGGCGCGAATACCTGCCCTCCCTCGTCCGCGTCCGCTGCGGTCCAACGTCGGATCGTGTCCTGGTCCGCATGCTCAAAGGGCAGGCACCCGACGCCTGGGAAGCCGTCGCGGTCAACCTCGCGCACGGCTTCGGCGCCTCCCTGGTCCGCGTTCGGAACGGGGACCGTCCGGGACGGATCTGGCTGGAGTTCGTCCGCCGCGATGCTCTCGCCGAACCGATACCGGCGCTGCCCGTCCCGAACGCCTCCGACGTCGATCTGTCCGGGCTGCCAGTCGGACGGGCCGAGGACGGCTCACCCTGGCGCCTGCGGCTCCTCGGAACCCACGTCCTCATCGCGGGGGCGACGGGGGCCGGCAAGGGCTCGGTCATCTGGTCCACCATCCGCGCGCTGCTGCCGCTCCTGCTCGGCGGCCTGGTGGAGGTGTGGGCGGTCGACCCCAAGCGCATGGAACTGAGCTTCGGGCGGGCGCTGTTCGAACGGTACGGGCGCTACAGCGACGACCCCAAGGGCGGCATGGTCGACCTCCTGGAAGCGGCGGCCGAGGACATGAACGCACGCGCCGAACGCTTCGCCGGTCACACCCGGTCGTTCACGCCCTCGCGGGAGTTCCCGTTCCGGGTGATCGTGGTGGACGAGCTGGCGTTCCTGACCGCCTACTGCCCCGAACGCGACCTGAGAAAGCGCGCCGAGTCCGCGCTTGCCGTGCTCACCACACAGGGCCGGTCGGTGGGGTACTGCGTCATCGGGGCGCAGCAGGACGCGCGCAAAGAGGTCAACAACCTGCGCAACCTGTTCCCCGACCGCATCGCCCTGCGCCTGGACGAAGACGACCAGGTCGACATGGTGCTCGGCGACGGTGCCCGCGACCGTGGCGCCCTGGCCGATCAGATCTCGTCCGTCCCCGAGGTCGGCGCGGGGGTGGGGTTCGTCCGGCTGGAGACCAGTCCGGATCCGGTGCGGGTGCGGGCCGCGTTCGTCTCCGATGCCGATATCCGGGCGATGGTCGCCTACGGGCTGCCCGACCTCGACATCGAGGGGGCCGCGTGACCAAGACCCGCCCGACCGTCACGCAACCCACCCTGGACGCTCCCGACGTCGACGTCTCCTCGCCCGACCCTTCCTCGGAACCGGTGGTCAAGACGCTGCCTCCGCTGGCGCGCGGGGTGCTGGAATCGGTCGCGGTCGAACACGGCGTCTGCATCCGACCGGTGCCCATGCGGCGCGTCGACCTCAACACGGGCGCGGCCGAGATGGTGTACGTCCCGTGCGGTCACACCCTGGCCTCGGTGTGCCCCTCGTGCGCCGAACGCAAGCGCAAACTCCGCGCCGTCCAATGCAACCAGGGCTGGCACCTGGACACCGAACCCCAGATCACCCGCGCCGACCCCGACGACGAGCAAAGCGTGTGGATGGAACTGCGGGCCCAAGCGGCGGCGGCTCGTGATCGTGCGGCAGAGGACGGGACGGCGGACGGGGAAGACTCCGAGTTCTGGGACGCGGTGGTGCGCGACCTCGACCATGAGCTCGAACGCTCCGGGGTCCGCGGTGCCCTCAAGACCGGTGACGACAGCAAGGGCCGGCGCTCCCGGTCGACTCGACGGCGGCAGGATGCACCGGACCTTCCTCGTCGGCCGGTCGACTCCCGCACCGTGGGCAAGGTGTTCCGCGGCCGTGAGGGGAAGACGTTCCGGCCCTCGATCTTCCTGACCCTGACATTGGACTCCTACGGGCGGGTGCGCTCGGACGGAACGCCGGTCGACCCCGACACCTACGACTACACGCGGGCGGCGCGCGATGCCCTGCACTTCTCCAAGCTGATTGACCGGTTCGTGCAGAACCTGCGCCGCTTTGTCGGCTACGACGTGCAGTACTTCGCGGCCGTCGAACCGCAACGCCGCTTGGCTCCCCACCTGCACATGGCCATCCGCGGAACCATCTCCCGCGCCGAACTACGGCAAGTCGTGGCGGCCACCTACCACCAGGTGTGGTGGCCTTCCACCGACCGCGTCGTCTTCGAGGGGGAACGGCTCCCGGTCTGGGACGAGCTTGCGGGCGAGAACGGCGGCTACCTCGACCCGGCAACCGGCGACGTCCTCCCCACCTGGGATGAAGCCCTAGACGCCCTCGGTGAGGATGACGACGCCGAACCGCTTCACGTCCTGCGGTTCGGACGGCAGATCGACGCCCAGGGCGTGATGGCCGACTCCCCACAGTCCCGCAAGCTCATCGGCTATCTGACCAAGTACCTCGTCAAGGGCGTGGCCGAGTGCCACAACGCCGAGACCAGTCGGCAGCGTGAGCACGTCGACCGGATGGCCGAGACCCTCCGCTACGAACCGTGCTCACCCACGTGCGCGAACTGGCTGCGCTACGGCGTCCAACCCAAGAATCCGCGGGAAGGGATGATCCCTGGCCTCTGCAAGGGCAAAGCGCATCGCCGCGAACACCTCGGCTACGGCGGCCGCCGCGTCCTGGTCTCCCGCAAATGGTCCGGCAAGACCCTCGCCGACCACAAAGCCGACCGCAAAGCATGGGTCCTCGCACGCCTCGCTGAGGCCGGTGTCCCCGTCACCAACCCGACCGACCCGAACGCCATGCACGTCTGGGAACGCGCCGGACCCGGCGACCCGGACGTCAGACCGACCGAACAACGTCTTCTCCTGCTGATCAACGAACGCATCCAACGACGCAAGCAACTCGACCAAGCGACCAACAACCCCACCCCAGGACTTTCGGCAACTGCGGAGGCGGCGTGACCAAGCGACCCGACATATCTCCGGCTGACAGGCTGTTGACCGTGGCTGAGGCGGCCGAGTACCTCAACACCTCCCAGCGGTTTCCCCGGCGGCTCGTCGCTCAAAGGCGCATCCGCTTCGTCAAGGTCGGACGCTTCGTCCGCATCCCCGAATCCGCGCTTCGAGAGTTCGTCGCGGCCGGGCTAGTGGAGCCCATGACCGCATCCGACGTCTGGAGGGCCGCGTAATGGCGAACAAGGACGGTCACCGTCGTTTCGGCAGTATCCGCAAGCGGGAATCCGGCCGGTACCAGGTCCGCTATCCAGGCCCTGACGGACGGATGCGCACCGCGCCGAACACCTTCGCGACCAAGACTGAGGCGGACCGGTATCTGACTCTGGTTGAAGCGCAGATCCTCAACGGTGACTGGACCGACCCTGAGCGGGCGAAAGTCAAGCTGGCGGACTATGCCGCGAAGTGGATCGAACAGCGTCCCGGCCTGCGACCTCGTACGGTCGAACTGTACGTTCGGCTTCTCCGCAAGCACATCGCGCCTCACCTGGGCGGCGTCCAGCTCGGCAACCTCAGTACTCCGATGATTCGTGATTGGCGCATGACGCTCCTCAACGAGGGTGTCTCGGCGTCCGTGACCGCAAAGGCGTATCGGCTGCTCCGCGCGGTGCTGATGACGGCCTCCGAAGAGGATCGGATCATCCCGCGCAATCCCTGTCGTATCCGTGGAGCCGGTGACGAGAGTCCAGAGGAACGGCCGGTCCTGACCCTCGCTCAGGTCTTCGACCTCGCTGACCTCGTCGGGCGGCGTCCGCTCGGCAACATCCGCAAGCTTTCCGCCACGGAATACCGGCTCCGGTACAAGCTCGTTGACGACGGCATGCGGGCCTTCCCTCAGAACTTCCCTTCCAAGGATGCGGCTGAACGGGTCCTGTGGTCGATGGCTCTCGACGGTCACGCGGCCGTCCAACAGGACGACAGTTTCCGGGCGCTCGTCCTCCTCGCGACCTTCGCAAGTCTGCGTTGGGGTGAGGTGGTAGCGCTGCGGCGGCGGGATATCGACCTAGAGGCCGGCACCGTGACCGTCCGGCGGCAGTACCTCGAAATGGACAGCGGAGACATGGTCGTCGGTCCGACGAAATCCCGGGCGGGTGCTCGCACGGTGGTACTTCCGGCGGCGATTGTTCCGGCAATCCGGGATCACCTGGAACGGCACACGTCCTCCGACCCGACTGCCCTCGTCTTCACGGGCGCGAAGGGCGGCGTCCTACGGCGGGGCAACTTCCGGCGCGCGTCGCGGTGGGCCGATGCCGTGGCAGCGATCGGCGTTCCGGGACTGCACTTCCATGACCTTCGGCACACGGGCAACACGCTCGCCGCGCAGAGCGGGGCCAGTCTCCGCGACCTCATGGACCGGATGGGGCATGACAGCGTGCGGGCGGCGATGATCTACCAGCACGGGACGTCCGAAGCGGGCAAGGCGATCGCCGATTCGCTCAACGAACGGATCACGGCGGCCGGTGCCACGGACGACGATGACGGGACGGCCGGTGCGCTGGTTCCGGTGGCCTAATGGCCCGTTAATGGCCCGAACGCCCTCATCCATGATCGGGATGAGGGCGTTTTGCCTGGTGGAGCCTAGGGGATTCGAACCCCTGACACCCGGCTTGCAAAGCCGGTGCTCTACCAACTGAGCTAAGGCCCCTTGCGGCGGGACAAGCCTACCCGTGGTCCGCGGTCACCGTGTCATCGACCGGGGACGGTAGGACGAGGTCGGGGAGGGCGGCGACGCTGGGGAGGGTGTGGGTGGCGCCGGCGGTGAGGAGGCGGTCGCGGTCGTGGGCTCCGGTGAGGACGCCGGCGACGATGGACGCGCCGGAGCGGTGGCCGGAGCGCATGGCGGCGGCGGTGTCGCCGCAGACGGCGATGTTGCGGACGCCGTCCACGCCGAAGCGCAGGGCTGCGGCGAGGATGAGGTCGGGCCATGGGCGGCCGCGGGGGACGTCCTCGGGGCAGAGCGTCATGTCGACGCGATCCCACCAGCCGAGGGTGTCGAGGATTCGGGCCTGCGTGCGGCGGCCGAAGCCGGTGAGCAGGCAGACGCCGATGCCAGCGGCGCGCATGCGGTCCAAGGCATCGTCGGCACCGGGCACGGGGGCCAGGCCGCGCCGGTCGACGAGTTGGTCGTAGGAGCGTTCGAACGCCAGGTTCGCGGCCTGGGCGCGGGGCTCGTCGAAGAGCGAGCGGAAAATGCCGATCTTCGACTCGCCGCGCGACTCGCGGAAGCGGGCCAGAGCACGCTCGTACGCCGCCGTGCCGGAGACGATCCCCAATGCGGCGATCGCCTCGGCGAAGGCGGTGTGGACGGTGCCGGTGTCGGCGACAGTGGTCCCGGCGAGATCGAGGCAGGCGACGGTGATCGGCTCTGCTTCGTTCACGCCGGGGCCTTATCGCCGGCGTCTCAGCTGTCGGACGACGTGGCCTCGGTCCACAGGTCCAGCTCGGCACGGTCCTGCTGCAGACGGCGCCAGACAGCGAAGCCACCGAGAGCGACAACAGCGAGAACAAGCAGCTTCTTCACGGTGGGACCCCTTCACCTTCGACTATGAAGCCAAACCCGGGATTTGTTCGCTTCATGTGCTTCCCCAGGCTCTCCGCAGCCTAGCAATCGTTCATGGGCGTTCCGCACCCCCTCGCCGTATCGGACCGGATGTCCAATCCCGGTGCGGGTGCTGTCACGTCCGCGCCATCTCGCCGGGACGCCCGAACGGCCGCATAATCCGAGGGGACGGATCTTCGGGAGTGCCGATGGCTGAGGACGACTTCCGGCGCTGGGAACGCGAGTTCGACTCGGGCGCGCCGGACGAGGGGGCGTCCGGGAGCCGGGGGATGGTGCTGGCCGCGGGGGTGACCGCGATGGGGTGCACCGCCATGATCGCGGCGGGTCAGGTGCCGCTGGGCGCGGCCGGGCTGGTGCTGTCGTCGATCATCCTGCTGCTGTGGCGGATCGGGATGTGATCCGCAATGATCTCGGCATGGAGCTGCGCGGAGCGACCGTCCTGGTGACCGGGGCGACCGGCGGGATCGGCCGGGCACTGGCGACGGCGCTGGCCGAACGCGGCGGGCAGATCGTCCTCACGGGGCGGCGGGCTGACGTGCTGGAACCGCTGGCCGAGCGGCTGGGCGGCCGGGCCATCGTGGCCGATCTGGCCGATCGTGAGGCGGCCGAGCTCCTGCTGGACGAGGCGGGCCGGGTGGACGTGCTGGTGGCGAACGCGGCTTTGCCGGCGTCCGGGCTGCTCGCCGAGTACTCGATCGACGAGGTCGACCGGGCACTGGACGTCAACCTGCGTGCGCCGATCGTGATGGCGAAGATCGCGGGCGCGCGGATGGCCGATCGTGGCCGCGGGCATCTGCTGTTCGTGTCGTCGCTGGCCGGGAAGACGGCGTCCGGGAACGCGTCCCTCTACAACGCGACGAAGTTCGGTATGCGGGGGTTCGCCCTGGCGCTGCGGGAGGACCTGCGGCCGCATGGCGTCGGCGTGTCGACGGTGTTCCCCGGCTTCATCCGGGACGCGGGCATGTTCGCCGACGCCGGGGTCTCCCTTCCCAAAGGCGTCGGCACCCGGTCACCCCGGGACGTGGCGCGGGCGGCCGTCCGGGCCATCGAGCGGAACGTCGCCGAGGTCGACGTGGCGCCGCTCGGTCTGCGGCTCGGAGCCAGGCTGGGCGGTGTCGCGCCCGTCCTGTCCGCGGCCGTACAGCGCCGCGCAGGCGGGCATCGGGTCTCGCGGGGCCTCGCCGACGGGCAACGCGACAAACGCTGAGCTTTCGCCCGTGCCGGTCGGCGGCGGGTGTGCCGGAGCGCAGTGCTCCCTGCTTGGCTCGGGCGTCCTCACGAGGAGGTCCGCGCAGTGTGGACGTGGCGGACCATGACCGGCCACCCGGGACCGAGGCTGGGCCCTGGAGAGCTCATCCGCGCGACTCTGTCAGGAAGCTCGGACATCCGCAGGATCGGCCGCGGCGTCGTTCGGCGCGGCCCGCTCGGACGCGGGAGCCCGGCGCGCGGTCGCGAGGACGGAACCGCCGAGGATCAGCGCGAACGACACCATGATCGTCCCGGTGAGGGGCTCGCCGTGGAACAGGACCCCGGCGGCGACCGCGACGGCCGGGTTCACATAGGTGAACACCATCCCCCTGGACGTGCCGACCTCGCGGATCAGTTCGAAGAACACGATGAACGCGAGCGCCGTGCACACCAGACCGAGCCCGATGAGCGCGGCGAGCACCTGCCCGCTCGGCATCGATTCCGGGCGGGTGAGGACGGCGGGCCCTGTGTAGACGAGCGCCGCGATGGCCAACGCGAACGCGGCCACCTG
This sequence comes from Actinomadura sp. 7K507, assembly GCF_004348425.1. Classification (GTDB taxonomy): domain Bacteria; phylum Actinomycetota; class Actinomycetes; order Streptosporangiales; family Streptosporangiaceae; genus Spirillospora. The sequence goes on along the minus strand of NZ_SMKK01000174.1, from coordinate 10,762 downwards.
CAGGGTCGGGAGGGCCTGGAGGCGCCGGGCGGCGATGATCGGCGCGATCGAGTACCCGAGCGCGACGAGCATCACCTCGCCGATCGCCCACGCGCTGCCGCCTCCGAGGTGCGGCCAGGCGAGGACTCCGACCCCGGTCAGCCCGACCAGCAGTCCCGCCCAGCGCAATGGTCCGAGCCGCTCCGAGTCACCCGTGAGCCTGGCCACCGCGAACCCGATGATCGGGACGGCGGCGATCAGCAGGCCCGTCATGGAGCTGGTCAGCCGGGTCTCGGCGTCCGACAGCAGCGCCCAGGGGCCGAGGATCTCCACCGCGGTGAACGCCAGCAAGGGACGCCAGTGGCGGCGCACCGCGTCCAGCCGTCCCGCCCGGACGGCCAGCGGCAGCAGCACGGCCGCGCCGAGTGCGGTCCGCGCGAACACCACCATGGCGACCGAGACCTCCTCGACCGCCACCTTGATCATCAGATAGGGGATGCCCCACAGCACGCCCATCAGCGCGAACAGCACCCAGCCACGGCGACTCATCCGAACCTCCGTCCCACCGGCCCGCCCGAGTTGAGCGCGCCCATCCAACACACCGGTCCGAGCGCCCGACCCGGGGCCTGTCCGGGGCACGCACCGGTCCGTACGCCCGGCCGAAGCCCCGTCCGGCGAGCGACTCGCCCCGGCAGGAGCAACCCCGTGCACACCGCCGGCACGCGGCCGCCCGCGCACGAGCGCCTGCGGACGCCGTCCGCACGCGGCCGCTCGTACGACCACAGGTGCGCAGCCGGTGTACGCCGATGCCGACAGACGACGTGTGCCGCCGACAGCACGTGCTGAACGGTGTCCCAGCCGTTTGCATGCGGGCGGTCTGGACGAGTTCAGGATGCGTGGCGGCGGTTTGTGCTGTCTTGAACGCTGTTGCGGTACGCGCCGGGCGTGACGCCGACGACGCGCCGGAACCATCGTGTGAGGTGCGCCTGGTCGGCGAATCCGACGAGCGTCGCGGCCTCCGCCGGGCGGTGTCCCGCGTCGAGCAGCGCGCGGGCGCGCGTCACGCGGTGCTGGGCGAGCCAGGCGTACGGCGGCATGCCCATCGCGTCTCGGAAGGCACGGAGCAGTTGGTAGCGCGAGAGCTCCAGGTCGGCGGCGACCTCCGCGAGGGACGGTGGGGCGACCAGCTCGTCCGACAGGCGCGTCGCGGTAGCGCTGGCGATCTGCGCGACGTCGGTCCGGCGTGGCCCAGGAACGATCTTCGGGACGGGCTCCGCGTGCCGTCCGACGAGCGCGCCGAGCACGGCGAACAGGCGTGACTCGCCTTCCAGCGGGTCCTCGCCGAGCCGGAGGGCGCGGTGGGCGAGCCGCAGTGCTTCGCCGAGCCGCCGATCGTCGATGATCGGCTCACGGAAGTGCGGCCGCGCCGACCCGTCGCCGGCCGTCATCGCACTGCCCAGCAGCTCGGCGTCCGGGTAAAGGCACAGGTAGGCGAAGCCTTCTGGACGTGCCGGGCCGCCGGTGTGCGCTTCCCCGGGCTCGACCACCACGACGCTGCCGGCGGCGGAGTAGACGTCGTCGCCGCGGTAGCGCATCGTCTCCACGCCGTCGACGGTGACGCCGATCGCGTACTCGTCGTGGATGTGCGGCGCGTAGTGGCGGCGGCCGATCCGGGCCGTCAGCAGGTCGAGTGTGGACCCCTGTATGCCGTCGACCCGCGTCCAGACGGTCCGGTCGGCCTTGATGACCCGACGGTCAGGCGGAGAAGACGTGCCGGAGCCGCCAGCGATCCTCGTCACGGCCGAGCTCCGCGACCGCCACGCCCTCGGCACCCGTGACGCGGACCCGGTAGACCCGGCCTTCGGGGGGCGTTCCGTAGGTCTTCAGCACCTCGTCGACCGCGTAGCGCGACCCCCGCCACTCGTACGCGGTGAGCCGCCCCGCCAAGTCGTGCTCGGCGCGGATCGGCTCGTTCAGCAACTGGCCCATGCGGCGAGCGTAGCACGGGTTCGAACTGATGTTCGCAGGTCGGAAGGGCCTTCCAGGACCCTACCGCCCCGGCCCGGGGGCATCGCTTGCGTGCGCATCTGCGCGCCGCCGGGCGTGGCGCGGCACTCGACCTCATGCCGGCATTCGAACGGAACGCGTCTCCCACGTCCAGACCAACGGCGAATGTCACCTCCCTCTTCCCTCGCGGGGCGGGCCGGGCATCACCAAGCGTTCACGATCACTCCTCCAATGGCCGTTATCCACAGGTTGGGGATACCAGTCGCACACACCTCCCGGACCGTGCCGACAGGCGCTCCGGGAGGCGTGTCCACAGGGAGATCCCCAGAACAACAGGCCTTTCCGCGGATCGGGCGCCGTTTGGACGTCGTCTCCTCCAGCATCCACAGGACAAGACGACCACGCACGGAATCCACAACCTGTGGATAACCGCCGTGCACAACCTGGGTACGACTGCCGGTGCCCACGTCCACCATTCTTCCCCAGCTTGCCCCCAACCTCGGCGACCACTTGTCCACGTCGTGGAAAAGCCGCTGACCAGCCAGAACGGGGGTCCCGGCGAGTCGTCGCCCACAGCCCGTTCACAGCCTGTGGGTGAATCGCCTCCACAACCCGGCGCCACCAGTGGACAGCGTCGCCCACCGGAAATCCCCAAGCACGTCCCCAACTCCCGTAGCTGTGAACGTTGGTTCAGGCGTCGTGAATGGTCGATTCCAAGTCGGCCAGGCGTTGCAGGTCGTCCTTCAGAGCGGACGGATCGGGGGGAGGTGGATGTCGCGCGCTTCGGCCGTGAGGGCACGGGCGCGGGCCCACTCCTCCAAGGCGACGGCGGCGTCGGCGCGCAGGACGAGGGCCTGGACGCGCTCCACCCCACTCTCCAAACGGCGTGGACGCGTCGCTCAGTCCCGCAGAGACCATGCCACGAGAGGATGATGTGCATGATCGCGGCTGCGAGGATGGCGGCCACACCTGAATCCAAAGAGCACGGGCGGGAAATCCGCCTGGTCACACCGCCCAGCGGACAACGGATCCCCACGGCGAGCACCAGTCTTGAGGCGGGGCAGGGGCATATCCCAGAAAAGTTATCCACAGCTTGTGGATCACGGGCAACTCCCGGCCACCCGAACAACGACCACGAGCCGACAAGCGGCATGGGGCGGAGCCCGGCATCATGACCAGCGACCGGACGTCCCCAGAACTCGGCCGCCGTTGACACCACTATGCCCCTCCGCAGCGTGCAATGCCCGTGGCGCGTCCATTGGCCATCGCCGCGTTGGGGGAACCACCGCCCGATCGGGTGTGGTCGGAGAGGCCCGGTTGGAGGATGCTGAAGGGCGCCGGAGAGGAGCGCTGATGAACCTGGCGATGAGTGCGGCGGAGCGGGAGGCCTATCTCGCTGAAATACGCGTGGGCGTCTTGAGCATCACGGAAGGGACGGAGCGGGGGCCGCTGGCGATACCGGTCTGGTACCTGTACGAGCCGGGCGGTGAGGTCACCTTCATCACCGGCCGCGACAGCCGCAAGATGGCGCTGGTCCAGACGGCGGGACGGGTGAGCCTCGTCGTGCAGGACGCGTCGCTGCCCTACCGGTACGTCTCGGTGGAGGGCCCGGTCGTCTCGATCGAGGACCCGGCACGGCAGGAGGATCGCCGTACGCTCGCCGAGCGCTATCTGGGTACCGAAGGCGCGGCCCAGTATCTGGAGTCGACGAAGGATGTCGCCGACACCATGGTCCTGGTCCGGATACGTCCTGAACGCTGGTACACCCGGGACTACAGCAAGGGGTGAACGGCTGCCGTCGAAAAGACCCCCACCGGCAACCGGTGGGGGTCTTCGAGGTGGTGGGCCTAGGAGGACTTGAACCTCCGGCCTCATCCTTATCAGGGATGCGCTCTAACCGACTGAGCTATAGGCCCGGGTTGTGCCGCTGAACTGGCGGCGCAACGAGAGGTTACCCCATCTGGCGGGGCAACCGGAAATCGATTACTCGGCCTCCTTGAGGGTCACTTCGACGCCGCCGACGAGGTCGGCGGCGAGGTTGTAAATGACGGAGCCGACGGTGGACAGGGCGGTGATGAGCAGGACGTTCAGGGCACCGACGAGGACGGTGTAGCCGAAGATGCGGAAGAACGAGAACCAGTTGCCCGCGTCGACGGCTCCGGTGGTCTCGCCCTGCTCCCTGGTGAGGCTGTTGATCGTGTCGCTGATGGCGTCGAACACGCCGAGGCCGGACAGGATCGCGTAGAGGACGATGACGGCGACGAGGAGGATGACGAAGCAGACGACGGCCATGACGAAGCTGAACTTCATCACCGACCACGGTTCGAGCCGGGCGAGCTGGAGCTGGGCCTTGCGCGCCGGCTTGCCGGAGGCGGCGTTGGACGTGGTGTTCGCCTGCGTCGCCGGCCGGTCCTTGAGGACGGTGCGTGCGAAGCTCGGACGGTTCTGCTTGGCGGGGGTGTTGTCGCCGGGCGTCGAGGGCGGGGGGTTGCCCGAGTTGAACTGCTTGGCGGGCTGTTCCGTACGTCCTGTGGAGACCGAACCGGACGGCTCGGCGGGCTTGGCCCAGCCCGCCGAGCCGGGAGCAGATCCGGAGGAGGCGGGAGTCCGCCCGGAGGAGGCGCCACCGGGCTTCGGGGCCGGGTCCGCCTTCGGGCTCGCGGGCTTCTTGGGCGGCGGGCTCGCCGGCTTGCCCTTGGGCGGTTCGGTGGTGTCCTTGACCGGGGCTATCCCCGGCGAGGGAGAGCCGGCCCCTTTCGCCGGCTCGTCCCTGAGGGAGACCAGATCGGTTCTGGTGTCTTCCGTACCGGGCTTCGGGGCGGCCGCTTCCGTGACCGACTTCGGCGCCCCGGAATCCGTGCCCGACCTCGGTGCGGACGAACCGCCGCCCGGCTTCGGCGTATCCGACTCCGTGCCGGACTTCGGTGCGGACGATTTCGGCGCGGACGATTTCGGTGTGGACGAGCCGGTGCCGGACTTCGGGGTGCCGAAGTCGGTGCCGGATTCCGGGGTGGACGAATCCGGCTTCGGCGGGGGTTCGGAGTCGGCGCTGGAGCTCGCCGGTGCCGATTCCGGGCCGGCCGTGTCCGTGTCCGCGGCCGTGTCCTGGCCGGTGGAGTCGATCTCGACGGTCGTCTCGTCCCGGCCGGACTTGGCGGCCACGGCCTTACCCGGTTTGGCGGCGGGCTTGTCGGTGGGCTTCGCGCCGGATTTGGCCGCCCCGGGCTTCTTGCCGGAGCCCCCGGCGCCGGAGCCGTCCGCGCCGGGCCCACTGCCCTTGCTCTTGCCGGGCTCGGTGCTCACGTGTCCTCCTGGCCTATCGGCTCACTGCCGGGCTGCGGTCCATCACTCACCATCGCCCCCCTCGACGTCGTCTGAGTCCTCCATGGACTCTACGTTCCTCGCGATGGCCACCACGCTGTCCCCGTCCGCGAGGTTCATCAGGCGGACGCCCATGGTCTGCCTGCCGGACTGCTTGATCTCCGCGGCGGTGGTGCGGATGACACCACCGTTGGACGTCATCGCGAACACCTCGTCGTCCGGGCCCACCATGAGGGCACCTACCAACATCCCTCGCGACTCAACGATCTTAGCGGTGAGAACGCCCTTACCCCCACGTCCCTGGAGCGGGTACTGGTCGACCGGGGTCCGCTTGGCGTAGCCGCCCCGGGTGGCCACCAGGACATCCTGGGAGGTGTCCTGCACCACCAGCATGTTAAGGACTTCCTGGCTTTCCTCGAAACGCATGCCGATGACGCCGGACGTGGCACGGCCCATGGGCCGCAGCGACTCGTCGTCGGCGCGGAAGCGGATCGCCTGGGCGCCGGTGGAGACCATCAGCAGGTTGTCGTCGGACGAGACGAGCCGCGCGGCGATCACCTCGTCGTCGTCGATCAGGTTGATCGCGATGATGCCGCCGGTGCGGGGCGAGTCGAAGTCGCGCAGCGCGGTCTTCTTGACGCGGCCGTGCTTGGTGCCGAGCACCAGGTAGGGGGCCACCTCGTAGTCGCGCAGGTCCATGACCTGGGCGATGCGCTCGTCCGGCTGGAAGGCCAGCAGGTTCGCGACGTGCTGGCCACGCGAGTCGCGTCCGGCGTCGGGCAGCTCGTAGGCCTTGGCGCGGTACACGCGGCCCTTGTTGGTGAAGAACAGGATCCAGTGGTGCGTCGTGGTGACGAAGAACTGGTCGACGATGTCGTCCTGCTTGAGCTGCGCGCCGCGCACGCCCTTGCCGCCGCGCCGCTGCGCCCGGTACAGGTCGCTCTTGGTCCGCTTGGCGTAGCCGCCCCGCGTGATCGTGACGACGATGTCCTCTTCGGCGATGAGGTCCTCGTACGACACGTCCCCGTCGAACGGGATGATCTGCGTGCGGCGCTCGTCGCCGTACTTGTCGACGATGGGGGCGAGCTCGTCGGCGACGATCTGGCGCTGCCGCTCGGGCGAGGCCAGGATGTCGTTGTAGTCGGCGATCTCCGCCATGAGCTTGTCGTACTCGTCGGTGATCTGCTGGCGTTCCAGGGCGGCGAGCTTGCGCAGCTGCATGTCGAGGATGGCCTGCGCCTGGATCTCGTCGATCTCCAGCATCCGCATCAGGCCCTGCTGCGCCTCCGAGGCGGACGGCGAGCGGCGGATGAGCGCGATGACCTCGTCGATCCGGTCGAGGGCCTTCAGCAGCGCACGCAGGATGTGAGCGCGCTCCTCCGCCTTGCGGAGCAGGAACCGGGTGCGGCGGACGATGACGTCGACCTGGTGCGAGACCCAGTGCCGGACGAACTGGTCGATGCGCAGGGTGCGCGGCACACCGTCGACGAGCGCGAGCATGTTCGCGCCGAACGTCTCCTGAAGCTGGGTGTGCTTGTACAGGTTGTTCAGGACGATCTTGGCGACGGCGTCCCGCTTGAGGACGATGACCAGGCGCTGGCCCGTCCGGCCGGACGTCTCGTCGCGGACGTCGGCGATCCCGTCGAGCTTGCCCTCCTTCACCCCGTCGGCGATCTTGAGGGCGAGGTTGTCCGGGTTGACCTGGTAGGGCAGTTCGGTGACGACGAGGCAGGTGCGGCCCTGGATCTCCTCGACCTCCACGACGGCGCGCATCGTGATGGAGCCGCGGCCGGTGCGGTAGGCCTCCTCGATGGTCTTGCGGCCGACGATCAGCCCGGCGGTCGGGAAGTCGGGGCCCTTGATGCGCTCGAGCAGCGCCTCGAGCAGCTCGTCGTCGGAGGCGCCGAAGTTGTCCAGGTACCACCTGACGCCCTCGGCGACCTCGCGCAGGTTGTGCGGCGGGATGTTGGTCGCCATCCCGACCGCGATCCCGGCGGACCCGTTGACCAGCAGGTTCGGGTACCGCGACGGGAGTACGTCCGGCTCCTGCGAACGGCCGTCGTAGTTGGGGGAGAAGTCGACGGTCTCCTTGTCGATGTCGCGCAGAAGCTCCATCGCAAGGGGTGCCATGCGGCACTCGGTGTACCGCATGGCCGCGGCGGGGTCGTTGCCGCGCGAACCGAAGTTGCCGTTGCCGTCGACCAGGGGGTACCGCATCGCCCACGGCTGCGCGAGCCGGACGAGCGCGTCGTAGATGGCCGAGTCACCGTGCGGGTGGTAGTTGCCCATGACGTCGCCGACGACGCGGGCGCACTTGAAGTAACCGCGGTCAGGACGGTAGCCGCCGTCGTACATCGCGTACAGGACACGGCGGTGGACGGGTTTGAGGCCGTCACGTACCTCGGGCAGCGCGCGCGCGACGATGACCGACATCGCATAGTCGAGATAGCTCTTCTGCATCTCGACCTGGATGTCGACCGGTTCGATCCGTTCGCCCGGGTGGCCGCCCTCTGTGGTCACGTCCGTCACTCTCAAGACCTCTTCTGCTCGGTGGGATGCAAGTACGGTCGCCTCTGGGAGTCAGGCCGCTGGGAGCCCGGCCGAGGCCCGCACTCAGATGTCGAGGAAGCGCACGTCCTTGGCGTTGCGCTGGATGAACTCCCGGCGGGGCTCGACCTCCTCGCCCATGAGCACACTGAACAGCTCGTCCGCCTGGGCGGCGTCGTCGAGCTGCACCTGCAGCAGGACCCGGTTGTCGGGGTCCATGGTGGTGTCCCAGAGCTCGTTGGCGTTCATCTCGCCGAGGCCCTTGAAGCGCTGCACCTGGTCGCGGGGACGCGGGTCGCGCTTGCCCGCGGCGACGCCGGCCTCGATGATCGCGTCCCGCTCGGAGTCGGAGTAGGCGTAGTCGGAGTCGCCGCCCCGCGCGTCCCACTTGATCTTGTAGAGCGGGGGCTGCGACAGGTAGACGTGCCCGGCCTCGATCAGCGGCTTCATGAACCGGAACAGCAGCGTCATCAGCAGCGTGTTGATGTGGTGGCCGTCCACATCGGCGTCCGACATCAGGATGATCTTGTGGTACCGGAGCTTGGCGATGTCGAACTCGTCGTGCACGCCGGTGCCCAGCGCCGTGATGATCGCCTGCACCTCGTTGTTCTTCAGGATCCGGTCGATCCTGGCCTTCTCCACGTTGAGGATCTTGCCGCGGATCGGGAGGATCGCCTGGAAGTGCGGGTCGCGGCCGCCCTTCGCGGAGCCGCCCGCCGAGTCGCCCTCGACGATGTACAGCTCCGACTTGGTCGGGTCGGTGGACTGGCAGTCCGACAGCTTGCCGGGCAGCGACGTCGACTCCAGCAGGCTCTTGCGCCGGGTCAGGTCGCGCGCCTGCCGCGCCGCGACCCGCGCGCGCGCCGCCTGCGACGCCTTGTTGATGATCTCCTTGGCCTCGCCCGGGTTCTCCTCGAACCAGTCGCGTATGTGCTCGTTGCACGCCTTCTGGACGAACGACTTGGCCTCGGTGTTGCCGAGCTTGGTCTTGGTCTGCCCCTCGAACTGCGGGTCGGCCAGCTTGATCGAGATGATCGCGGTGAGGCCCTCGCGGACGTCCTCGCCGGTGAGGTTGTCGTCCTTGTCGCGCAGCAGGCCCTTGTCGCGGGCGTAGCGGTTGACGATCGTGGTCAGCGCCGCCCGGAAGCCCTCCTCGTGGGTGCCGCCCTCGGCCGTGTTGATCGTGTTCGCGAAGGTGTGGACCGACTCGGCGTAGGACGAGTTCCACTGCATGGCGATTTCCAGCGACATGCCCGTGGTGTCGTCGCCGAAGTACACGACCGACTCGTGGGCGGCGTCCTTGCGCGCGTTGAGGTAACGCACGAAGTCCTCGATACCGCCCTCGTAGTGGTACCGCACGATGTGCGGCTCACCGTTGATGTAGTCGGGACGGTCGTCCTCCAGCGTGATGGACAGGCCGCGGTTGAGGAACGCCATCTCCTGCATGCGGCGGGAGAGGGTCTCGAAGTTCCACTCGAGGGTCTCGAAGATCTCGGGGTCCGGCCAGAAGGTGATGCGGGTACCGGTCTCCTCGGTCGCCTCGCCCTTGCGGAGCTCGGTCTCGGGCCCCTGCCACGTGTACGACTGCCGCCACACGTGGCCGCTGGTGCGGACCTCGGCCTCCATCCGCGAGGACAGCGCGTTCACCACGGCGGAACCGACACCGTGCAGGCCGCCCGACACGGCGTAGGACTTGCCGTCGAACTTGCCGCCCGCGTGGAGCGTGGTCAGCACCAGCTCGATGGCCGGCCGCTTCTCCACAGGGTGCTCGCCCACCGGAATGCCGCGGCCGTTGTCGACGACGCACACGCCGCCGTCGGCCATCAGGTTCACCACGATGTCGTCCGCGTAGCCCGCCAGAGCCTCGTCGACCGCGTTGTCCACGATCTCGTAGACGAGATGGTGCAGGCCACGCTCACCGGTCGAGCCGATGTACATGCCCGGGCGCTTGCGAACCGCCTCAAGCCCTTCAAGGACAGTGATCGAACTAGCGTCGTACGCCAAAGGAGATCCTCCTGCCGGGGATGTCTGCCGCTCCGCACCCGAGGGAGGTGCGGTGTGCCCCGTAACACACATGAGGGCACCCGGTTGTGCTCTGTTCGTCTTGGTCAGAGCCCGGGGCACCCCTTGGCGGCGCAGCATCCTGAACCGATTCCATTCTACCGGGTGACGCGGCGAAAAGTGGTACTCGCGAGCGCTGTGTGTGCGCGTGGCGGCCGAGCGGCCCTGGAGCCACACCCCCCTATATGACCCGGGGGGTTCGAAAGGCTGTGTTCATTGCAGTGCCCTTGGCGGTCGGGCCCTGGGGGCCCTCCCTTCGGCGGGCACTGCGTGCGATCGCTGGCATCGCTTCGACTCGCCTGGCGGCTCGCTGCGCGATCAGGTTTCTCGCAGGCTCGCAACCTGCCTTCGGACGCGATCGCGACTGTTCAGGTTGTTGCGTGGTGCGGTGACGCTGAGGTCGGCGCAGTAGTGGGTGCTGGTTGCGTGTACCTGGCGGCTCACTGTGTTCATTGCAGTGCCCTTGGCGGTCGGGCCCTGGGGGCCCTCCCTTCGGCGGGCACTGCGTGCGATCGCTGGCATCGCTCCGGCTCGCCTGGCGGCTCGCTGCGCGATCAGGTTTCTCGCAAGCTCGCAACCTGCCTTCGGACGCGATCGCGACGGTTTTGGTTGTTGCGTGGTGCGGTGACGCTGAGGTCGGCGCAGTAGTGGGTGCTGGTTTGCATGTCCCTGACGGCTCACTGCGGTCGATCGTTGGCGCGACGGTTTGGATCGTTGCGGGGTTGCGGTGGTGGCTGGGGTCGGCGCAGTAGACAGTTTAGGTGGTCGCGGTGCACGGCACTCGTAATCGCGGTGGACGGGGGTGGTCAGCGGACGCGCCAGGCGCCGGGGCGGCGGGGGCCTGAGG